>CAXGYR010000011.1:0-28890 GCA_964014015.1 uncultured Kiritimatiellaceae bacterium | reverse complement strand
ATGCACAACTCAGCGCCTGACGCAACGTACGGTTCTGCAACCGCTTCGCCTCTGTCTCCCCTTCACCAAGCACCGGATCATCCCAATTAAACCCAATATAAAACAGATTCAGCGTAGGAGATGAGATCAGTTTAATTTCCTTCTCCTCCAAATCATCCGTCAACGCCTTATCCGGCGTGATCACCGCATCCCAATTATCCCGAGATATAGAGGACACACCCAACTGCCCCGAAAGAAACATCATCCACGATGTTGTTGAATCATCGATCACATACTGAACAATACGGTCAATAAAAGGTAGTTGCTTGCCTGCATCCTCCAACAGGCTAGCATCCACATCAACACCGCGAGCCTCACTTGGATAAAGCTCTACCCGCCCCGTCTCCAGCCACTTCGGATTTCGTTCAAACTCAATCCGAGAATTTCGCCGCCACTTGACCAACCGATAGGGTCCCGTTCCTACCGGATGATTCACAAACTGCCGACCGTAAAACTCCACCGCTTCCCGCGGCACCGCATAGCTGTAGTGCATCGTTAATATATAGAGCAATTGCGGGTACGGTTCAGTCAGTTCAATCCGAAGTGTGTAGCGGTCCAGCGCCTGCAGACCCGCTACCTCCGCATCATAATCCGTTGCCGCTGGCTCCTTTGAGCGCTCATGAAAATCGTTCAATCCCACAATCCGATTATTAAACGCCCAGAAACCCGACGAGCTATTTTTCACATCCGCCACCCGCTTAATCGAATAGACAAAATCAGCGGCCGTCAACTCTCGCCCTTCTCCCCCCTCAAAGCAGACATCATCCTGGAAATAAATCCCCTGCCGCAATCGAAATGTATAGACCAGTCCATCCTCGCTAACTGTTGGCATCTCCGCTGCCAACAAAGGAATCACTTCATACGGACGCGCTAGATAATCATACTGAAGAAGCCCCTCGTAGATCTTTGAAATCGCCATCGAAGAAGAAACTTCCCCCGAAACCGCAGGATCTAAACCTCGAATGCGTGACGTCTGCGAAAAACTCACCACCTCGTCACGATTATTCTCTACCCGCTCCCCACAGCCCCACAGAAACAGACAGGACAAGAGAACTATAAAGCCCTCAACTCTACCCATACAACCGTAGCACCATCGTATCATCAGGCCGAACTCTCTCTCTACTGAGTCTCCGCCGGCGCCTCCTCAAGCGGCTCCACCGAAATCGGTTCCATCGGAAGCGACTGTACCTGCGGTACCGGATCACTTCCCACATCACTCATTAGCGATCGATCTTGTTGTGCATATAAAACACCCAGCAACAGCGCGCACACCATAAACACCGAACCCAGCACAACCGTCGCCCGCGTCAGTACATTTCCCGCCCGCGCTCCAAACAGAGACTCACCCGCACTGGCACCAAACGCCAGCCCGAGACCCTCACTTTTCGAACGTTGCAGCAGAATCAGACCGATCAACGATATACTGCACAACACCAAAACAATTAACAATATAGCTTTTAACACCAACATACTCTCACCTCTACAATCTTACGCTTCACTTGCCGCATCAACAATCGCACCAAACGATGCCGCATCCAACGCCGCACCGCCAATCAAACCTCCATCAATATCAGGCTGACCCAATAACTCCGCCGCATTTGCTGGCTTCATCGAACCACCATACTGAATCCGAACCGCGTTCGCGGCTTCCGCTCCCGCCAGCTCTCCAATCAAATTACGAATAAATGCATGCACTTCTTGTGCTTGCTCCGCCGTCGCTGTCTTACCCGTTCCAATGGCCCATACCGGCTCATACGCAATTACCAGTTCCGTATACGCTGACGACTCAACACCCTGTAGGCCACCCCGCAACTGCGCCTCAACAACTTGCTCCGTCGTGCCCGCTTCCCTTTGATCAAGCGTCTCGCCTACACATAAAATGGGGCGCAACTGCTTCTCCAGTGCCTTTAGCACCTTCCGGTTAATCTCCCCATCTGTTTCACCAAAATATTCCCGACGCTCACTGTGGCCCAAAATCACATATCGCACAAAAAGCTCCTTCAACATTCCATGAGCAATCTCACCCGTAAACGCACCCTCGTCTTCCGCCGACATATTCTGCGCACCCAGTCGAATCTGCGAATCCGAAACAACATCACTTACGGCTTTGGTCGATGTGAACGGCGGACATAGCACCATATCTACGGCCGTCTGCTCCGCATACCCCCGTATTAACTCATTCGCTAGCTCTACCGCTTCTTCAACGGTTTTATTCATCTTCCAGTTGCCGGCAATAATCTTCTTTCTCATGCAAATCGCTCCCATCATTAATAACAGTCGCAGAAATTACCCAACCCATCCCACCGAAGCAATCACCAACCCGCAAAAACGCACTACCTTTGCACGCAATTTCTTTGGGTGCTTATCAGTATATAGATGTTTATTAGATGGTGATATACTTATTTATCGCATGTAAATACCAACTGTTCAGCGTTGCATTATTTAAAAAAGAAAAATCCCACTGCTCGACAGGACGATCGTCCGCGAACAGTGGGAAATTATGTTAACCTATCGGTTTCTAACGATCCACATAAATTAACGCCAGACATTACCGGTAAAAAGCAGTAGATTTTTCTATCACTTAGGAATATTTATTATGGAAAAGAGACTCTTTTTACTCGATGGAATGGCGCTTATCTATCGCGCATACTTCGCTTTCATTCGAAATCCACGTATTACCAGTCAAGGCGACGATGTCTCGGCTATTTTCGGTTTTCTCAATACCCTTTTTGATATTCAGAAAAAATATACCCCCACTCACCTAGCCGTCGCACTTGATGTCTCCGGTCCAACCTTTCGCCACGAAATCTTTCCTGAGTATAAAGCCAACCGTGATGAAACACCCGAAGCAATTCGTTTTGCCATTCCTGTTATCAAAGAATTACTCGAGATTCTCAATATACCCACTCTTGAACTTGCAGGTTTCGAAGCCGACGACATTATCGGCACACTGGCTCGACAAGCGCAGCAACAGCAATTTGAAACCTTTATGGTCACTCCTGATAAAGACTACGCCCAGCTCGTTGATGAAACAACTTATATGCTAAAACCCGGACGTGGCGGCGGTGACCCCGAACTACTCGATAAACAAGCCATCTGCGAGCAATGGAATATAAGCCGGATCGAACAAGTAATCGATGTACTCGGGCTTGCCGGCGATACTTCTGATAACATACCTGGCGTTCCCGGCATTGGACCCAAAACCGCCCAGAAACTGATCGCAACCTACGGCTCTGTCGAAAACATCCTTGAAAATACCGACAAACTAAAAGGTAAACAGAAAGAGAACCTAGAAAATTATAAAGAGCAGGCACTTCTATCAAAAAAACTAGTTACCATTCATTGTGACGTCCCGCTAACCTTATCACCCGACCAACTCATCCCCGGTGAACCCGACCACGAAGTACTCAAAACAACTCTAGCGAAACTAGAATTTAAAACTATGCTCCGTCGTCTCTACGATGAACAACCCGCTGAATCTAACGTACCACCAGACGACCTCTTCGGTGCCACTACAACCCAAGCACCTGCCACCAGCCCTTCTACTTTCAAAACGTTGAATGATGTCCCTCACACCTATCATCCCATCACAACGGCCGAGCAACGGGAAGAACTTGCCGCACAGCTTCTACAACAGGAAAGCGTCTGCTTTGATCTCGAAACCAACTCCCTTGACGTGAAAGAAGCGAAAATTGTAGGCGTCGCCTTTGCCATCAAGCCGCACGAAGGCTGGTTTGTTCACCTCCCCGCTGACGCTGAAGAAAAGAAAGCCGCGCTTCTACCTTTTCTGCCATTTTTCGAAAACCCTGCTATTACGAAGATCGGACAAAACCTGAAGTACGATCTAAACGTCCTTTTCTGGAACGGTATCACCGTACACGGCACCATGATCGACACGATGGTCGCCCACTATCTCATCGATCCAGACCAGCGCCATAATATGGACCACATGGCAGAATCAATTCTACATTACTCACCCATTCCCATCACCGCACTGATCGGTGAAAAGAAGAAAGACCAAATTTCCATCGAAGAGGTGCCGCTTGAACAACTGACGGACTACGCCGTTGAAGATGCCGATATCACTTTACAGCTCTGGCATCACCTCAAAGTGGAGCTCAGCAACAAACAGCTTGAAACCGTTTTCTTTGAAATTGAGATGCCACTTCTTCCCGTCTTAGCCCAGATGGAGCAAAATGGAATCATGCTCGATGTCGAGACGCTAAACAGACAATCCAATCAGATCACGCAAAAGATTGGAGAACTGGAGCAGACCATTCAAACGAAGGCTGGCATGCCTTTCAACATAAACTCCCCCAAACAGCTCGGCGAAGTACTTTTCGATCTACTTCGTATCGTCGAAAAACCAAAAAAAACCAAAACCGGACAGTATCAGACCAACGAAGAAGTTCTCTCCGAACTGGCACCCGATCATCCAATCGTGCAGGAAATTCTACAGTATCGCCAATTAACCAAACTGAAAAACACCTATCTCGATGCCCTACCCAACGATGTGTATACCCTTACTGGACGGATTCACACCTCTTTCTCTCAAGCCGTAACCACCACCGGACGTCTCTCTTCACAAAACCCGAACATTCAAAACATACCCGTTCGGACCGAAGAAGGACGCCAAATCCGTCAGGCCTTTATTCCAAAAAGTGGTTTTAAACTGCTTGCCTCCGACTACTCGCAGATTGAACTTCGCATCATGGCCGAGCTTAGCGGCGACGAAGGACTCCAGCAGGCATTTCAATCCGGTGAGGATATCCACGCTGCCACCGCCGCCCGTGTTTTTGATGTCGCATTGTCAGACGTCACACGTGAAATGCGTAGCAAAGCCAAAATGGTCAACTTCGGCATCATCTACGGGATCTCCGCCTTCGGACTAGCCCAACGTATCTCAATACCACGCGGCGAAGCTGCCGAAATTATCAAACAATATCAGCAGGCTTATCCTGGCGTGCAAGACTACCTCGATCAAACTATCGCTTTTGCCCAACAGCACGAATATGTTGAAACTGTCACTGGACGACGTCGCTACATCCGCGACATTAATGCCAAAAATGGAATGGTTCGTTCCGGCGCTGAACGGAACGCCATCAACGCCCCCATCCAAGGAACCGCTGCCGACATGATCAAGATCGCCATGATCCGGGTTCAGAAGATATTAGAAGAACAAGCCACCAAAACCACCATGCTGTTACAAGTGCATGATGAACTTGTTTTTGAAGTAGCGCCCGATGAACAAGAGCAACTAATACCACTCATCGAAACCGAAATGAAAAATGCCATACCCATGAAAACTCCCATATTAATTGAATCCGGCATGGGGGCCAATTGGCTTGAAGCGCACTAATCACAATGAATGATGCGGAACAAATCTATCAGGCGCTTTTTCAACGCTGGGGAAAGCAACACTGGTGGCCCGCTGAGAGCTCCCTCGAAATAATACTCGGCGCGATTCTCACACAGAACACCAACTGGAAAAATGTTGAGAAAGCAATTCAGCGTCTCAAAAATGAACAAGCTATTGATATCAGTCGGCTTGCAAGCGTTTCAACGTCCATGCTTGAGGAGTGGATTCGTCCTGCAGGTTTTTTTCGACAAAAGGCACGAACCATTCAAACCTTATCTAAACGTATCCAGCAACACTTCAACGGCTCCATCGATGAGCTCTTCAAACTAGATACACCGTCGCTACGCAACGAACTAATAAACTGGCGAGGCGTCGGTCCAGAAACCGCCGACTCGATTCTGCTCTATGCCGCGCATCGACCGGTATTTGTGATAGATGCCTACACCAAACGCTTCATGGTTCGCCATGGATGGGCTGACGACAAAGCAACCTACGATACACTCGCCAATTTTTTTACCGATCAACTGCAACAAGACTCCGCTCTTTTTAACGAATTTCACGCCTTAATCGTTCAACTCGGTAAGACGCACTGCCGAACAACCCCTCAATGCGCGAGCTGTCCACTGGAACCTATGCTTACCCATCCAGCTTCTGCTTAAGCAACTGCATTACGGCGCCCGGATTAGCTTTTCCACGACTCGCTTTCATCACTTGCCCCATCAGAAAGTTGATCGAAGCCGGATTACCGGCCTTATACTCCTCAACCGGCTTCGGGTTCTGCGCGATCGCCTCATCCGCCCACTGCTCCAACGCTGAATCATCCGACACCTGCGCAAGCCCCTTCGCCTCAATAACAGCTTCCGGCGTTCCACCTTCATCGAATAACGTTTCAAAAACCTGTTTACCAACGCTATTGCTAATTACGCCTTCATCAATCAGATCAACCAACTTTGCTAACGCCTCAGGCGTAATCTTACACGCCTCAATCGAAATCTCTTTCTCTGCCAACAAGCGTTGCATTTCACCCATCATAAAATTGGATACCGGTTTCGCGTTCGATGAGTGTTGCAGTACCGCTTCAAACCAATCGGATACCGCCTTATCCGCTGTCAATACCGATGCATCGTACGCCGGCAGACCTAACTCTTCCACATAACGAACTCGCCGTTGCGCTGGCAGTTCCGGCAGTTCCGAGCGCCATGCCTCAATCTCTTCATCCGTTAAAGAGAGCGGCAGAAGATCCGGTTCCGGAAAATAACGATAGTCATGCGCATCCTCTTTGGTTCGCTGCACAAAAGTTTCACCCCGCTCGGCATCATAACCCCGCGTCTCTTGGTCAATCGTACCGCCTTGTTCCAGCACCTTAATCTGACGATCTATTTCATACTCAATCGCCTCTTTGATAAACGCGAAGGAGTTCATATTTTTAATCTCTACTTTTGAACCTAACTCCTGCTGCCCGACTGGACGCACCGATATATTAACATCCGAACGCATCTCACCTTTTTCCTGATCACAGGCACTGATACCCCCATACTGCATAATCTGTTTAATGGTGGTCATGTAGGCCAACGCATCTTCCGCCGAATGCATACACGGAGTAGAAACAATTTCCATTAATGCAGTTCCTGCTCGATTATAATCCACCAAGCTTGCTCCCGCCGCATGGATATTCTTAGCGGCGTTCTCCTCCTGATGAATTCGCTCAATATCAAAAACTTTCTTCACACCCTCCACATCCACTTCGAGCTGCCCGCCCAAACAGAGCGGATCATCCGCTTGTGTGATTTGATAGTTCTTTGCCATATCCGGATAAAAATAATTCTTACGATCCCAGCGGCTCAATCGGTTGATCGAACAGCCTAATAACATACCGGCTTTGCAACAGAGCTCTATCGCCTTGCGATTCAGCACCGGCATGGCACCCGGATAGCCCACACAAACCGGACAAATATGCGTATTGGGATCCGCTCCATACACTCTCAAGCAACCGCAAAACATTTTAGTTTGCGTGTGTTGCATAACATGGGTCTCCAGACCAATCGTCGCTTCATACTGCTTCATGAAAGAAACTCCGGCTTCCGCTTATGCCAATCTGTATGCTGTTCATAGAGATACGCAATGCTCAAAATTTTCTCTTCATCCAGATGATTTCCAATGAGCTGCAACCCAATCGGCAAGCCCTCGGACGAAAACCCGCAGGGCAACGAAAGCGCACAGTTACCCGCTAGATTCACTGACGTCGTAAGAATATCATCTAGATACATCTTCAGCGGATCATCGGTCTTATCTCCCTTGCGATAAGCAGGAGTCGGCGTGACCGGTGCAATTAGCGCATCGCACTCTTTAAATACCGATTCAAAATCATTGCGAATACACTGCTGCACCTGCTGTGCTTTCTTGTAATACGCATCGTAATAGCCGCTACTTAATACGTAGGTACCCAGAATGATTCTGCGCTTCACTTCATCACCAAATCCACTGGCGCGCGTCTTAGCATATAGATCTGCCGGATCCGCACCATCGACCCGCATACCATACCGTATGCCATCAAACCGCGCTAAATTGGCAGATGCCTCCGCCGTAGCGATAATATAGTAGACTGAAATAGCATATTTAGCATGCGGCAGACTAACGTCTACAATTTCAGCTCCAAGCGTCCGACACTTCTCTACCGCGTCACGAACCGCTTGCTCCACTTCCGAATCCATCCCTTCCACAAAATACTCTTTTGGAAGCCCCAACCTAATTCCTTCCAACGAAGTTGCCTGCTCTAAAGCTTTTGTGTACGAAGGAACCGGTTCGCGCAACGACGTCGCATCGTTATCGTCCTCACCACTAATTACCTCTAGAAGCAGCGCCGCATCCCAGACATTTTTTGTTAGAGGACCAATTTGATCAAGTGACGAAGCAAAAGCTGTTAATCCATAGCGAGAGACACGACCATAGGTTGGCTTCACCCCCACACAACCACAGAAAGCCGCCGGCTGCCGAATTGAACCGCCCGTATCTGAACCCAACGAAGCAATCGTATAACCCGCGCTTACCGCCGCTGCAGACCCACCAGATGATCCTCCCGGCACGTGATCTAACTTCCAAGGATTCGACGTCACACCTAATGCAGCATTTTCCGTGCTGGAACCCATAGCGAATTCATCCATGTTAACACGACCAAAAAGAATGGCACCTGCTTCACGCAGTTTTCTAATGACCGTCGCATCATAAGGTGCTACATACCCCTCTAAAATTTTAGATGAACAAGTGCAGGGATCACCCTTAACATTGATTAAATCCTTAATCGAAACTGGAATCCCTAAAAGCTTATTATCACGTCCAGCAACTCGTTCATCATCACACACACGCGCTTGTTCAAGAGCTGAAGCTTCGTCTAAGGAGAGAAAAGCACCGACTCGGCCCTCATCCTCGCTAATCACCGAAATTAGCTTATTAACAATCTCCTCTGCCGTAACCTCACGAGCCTCCAAAGCCATCTTTAACTCACCGATCGTCGTCGACATTAAATCACTCATTTTTTTCCTATTGATCGATAATCTTTGGCACACGTACACAACCCGAAGATGCAGACGGTGCGTTGTTTATGATAGCCTCATGCGGTAGCGAAATGCCTTCTTCATCAGCACGCAACTGATCACATGATGCGGCTGATTTGTTTTCCAGTATAACTTCATCCAAAACCACTTCATCAAGCTGATCGACATATGCAAGCACTTGGTCTAACTGCGATTGAAAAAGTTTTTTTTCCTCATCGGTCAGATCGATAGCCGCAAGCTTCGCCACATATCCTACATCCATACTTTTTTTATCAACATCCATATAACACGTCCCTTTGAAATAGGGAATATAGAGAAACCGTGACGTGGATCAATCCGCAAGCGATGCTACTTTACCGTTTTGCAAACACCCGTTCATTAAATGCATCCGTCAACACCTTCGGATAGACCTGCTGTACGAAGCTGATGATATGCTCCTCATAATCATCACTATCCGGTTCCCGCTGACCCGAAACGGCTATATACGCCCAACGATTTGCCTCGCTATTCACAACGCGATCCCAAGCCAACCAGAACATCCGCTCATAATGAGAGGAGGTCTCTCTTTTTTTACCCACAAACCAGTAGGCATAAAACCCGTAGTAGGGAACCTCCCCATCAGCTGTCCTGAAGATTCTGGATGTTTTGATAACCCGAACGTCTAACGCTTTACGGCCTGCAATCGGAACATCCAATGTATATTCCTGTTCCAATGTGTTTCCCTGCCCCTTCAGACAACGCTGAGGACGGTGAATACTATCACGTGCACTACCGGACAATACAATGGATGTATGCAAGCGAGTACCCACTGAATTGGTAAAAGCAGATTTTACAAATTCAGTATCGGATGGCAACTGCTCCTTCTCCGCCCGGGCGCACTTATAAAGTCCTTCACCGCAGTTCGGACAAATATCCGGAAAATCAAGGTCTCGGATATAAAACGAAGCATCTCGATAATCTTTAGCGCACGCATCAGGATTATGACAAAACCGAAGCTCATTACCGACCCAGATACCCACCTGTTCCGGAAAATTCATCACCACACCCGGAATCTTATTGAGCTCAACTCCCACCGCCGATGTCAGTGCATACAGCGTAATTCCCATCAGAATTACAACTGTTAGGAAGGGTCTAAGTAAACTTTTTTCCATTTCTTAAAACCTTCCACATAATTAATTTGTAGTAGTTTACCAAATGCAATCATTAAGCTAATTGCCAACGAGAAAAGAACATAGCCCGACCAGTCATGGTGCAATCCAGTACCAAACTGCTGACCGGCTGTGATCGAAACCAGCGCAATCGAAATAATACGACCAATATTACCCGCCACCGCAATCGGAATGGATGCCAGAAAAAGTAACCATTTAGAAACAAAATGTCGTTGCGTATAATAGGCATAAACCGCTGTCAACGCCGTCATAGCCAATAACGAACGTAATCCCGAACAGGGCGCTTCCACATTCAACCTAAAGAACGGACTCATCAACTGCGTGCCCACCCGTTCACACTCGATGCCCAGTCCATTCAACATATTATAAGCAACCGACGTCGCTACCATCTGTAACGGTCCTGAAAGCGCATCCAGAAAGTTCAGCGGCACACAAAAAATCAGATACGAACAAGGAAAGATAAGTTGTTTTGCCATCTTCCATCCGAAGAAATAAAGAGGAATGCCCCACAAGAGCATGATCAAGCTAACCAATGAAATACGAGTTTGCTGCATTTTGGCACCCAACCAATGAAATGCCAGAGCCATCACTATAACCGCAAGCCCCCACTGACAAATCTGTTTAGGCGCCGCTTTTAATTCCACACGCCGATGCCACAGCACAGCAAGACTCACAAACGGTATCAAAAAACCATGCGAATAATCGGCACCGAATGATTGTTTATCCGACCAACGGGCCACCATCCAAGTAAAAGCAGAGGAGCTATTTACATTCTCTACCGTATTACCGAACATGTGATAAAGCACGAACAAGAAACCGATCATCACCGAGAACATTCCAATATGAAATAGCTCCATTCTATCCAGCGCACCCAGCCGAAATCGGTCGCTCCAAATTAACACACCACTATGATTAGCTACCTTCATAAAACCCTCATAAAACATGTAAACGTTATCAGTTTAGTAAGAAAATTCAACCATCCAATTTAACCACAATTAACCCTTGAAAAATCACCTTCAATCCTAATAATACACGCCTTCAGTAAGCGAGCGTAGCTCAGTGGTAGAGCCCCACCTTGCCAAGGTGACTGTCGTGAGTTCGAATCTCATCGCTCGCTCCATTTTACAACCCGCTCTTTGAGCGGGTTTTTTTGCTTAATCATTTAAGAGCTCCGGTAGCTCAGCTGGACAGAGCAACGGATTCCTAATCCGTAGGTCGGAGGTTCGAACCCTCTCCGGAGCACCAGTTTTTACAACGAAATGTAATGTTGCGTTTAACATTACGATTATCAGCATGATTACGGTAAAAAAATACAATGAACTCGGAAAGGCTGATTTTGGCTGGCTTCAGGCTAATTACCACTTCAGTTTCGCTAATTTCCACCATCCTGACTGGATGTCACACGGTGCTCTAAGGGTAGTTAATGACGATATCATTGCACCGCAAAGTGGTTTTGACACACATCCTCATCGAGATATGGAAATCATTACCTATGTACGTGAAGGTGCAATCACACATCGTGACAGCGAGGGAAACAGCGAAACCATTGAGGCTGGTTGCGTGCAAGTCATGAGTGCCGGTAGTGGCATTTACCACTCTGAACATAACCAGACAACCAATGCTACAAACATCTATCAAATCTGGATTGAACCCAAAACAAACGGGCTTACGCCAAGTTGGAAAACGCACCGGATATCAGCCGAGCCGGTTACAAAAGAGCTGAAGCTTATCGTATCGAACAGCCATCACTCCCCTCTACAGATCCAACAGGATGCCAATGTATACATGGGAAGAATGGCATTGGGCACAACTATCAATCATACATCCAATGATCTCGCATATATGCTGATATCGGAAGGCACTGCCTCTGTAAATGGTGTCGCCGCATCAAAGGGTGATGGCCTAGCCATAACGAACGAAAAATCACTGCAAATCAAAGCACATGAAACCTGTGAGGTTTTGCTGATTGAAGTGCCCAAATAAAAAAAAGCACTGCATACACAGCGCTTTGAAAATAATCACTATCAGCAATGATTCTTATACCATAAAACGACGACGGATAAAGATGTCCGTTCCGCCTAGCATTCCAATTAAACCAATTGTTGCTGGTTCCGGAATCGTGTTAACAGCAAAATCATCAACATTAACCTCGAGGATTTGTGTCTGCTCAAATGTTGTCGCTGTACCTGATCCGTTATATGCCGAAGTGAATCCAGCATAAATAGTTGATCCTTCTGCGATTGAAGAGTTTTGTGTTGATCCGTCAAAGAGAACAGTTCCGGAATCATCCAAAATGCTTGTATCCAGTGTGTACACACCGTTATCGACAGCAACAGTGCTACTAACTCGGAACCAATCACTGGTACCACCATTGTTGTGATTAACTCCAAAAGTTGTTCCACCGGTAAGCCAACCCTCAACAAACAGACCTGGCGTAGTGGCATCGTGAGCTAAGCCAATTGCAGAACCACGATTCACAAGAGCCTGCGTTTCACTAGCGCCAGACCACCAATTAGAATCAGTTTTGATTAACGTTGATACAAATGCCTTGTTCTTGATTGCAGGTTGCCCACCAGAAGCATGAACATAACGAACTCTATAATCGATTGTAGCAGTATCAGTACCGCTCAGTGAAAAACCTTCTTTGCCTTGAATCAAATAGTTACTCAATGTGTTCGTCGACGCAATTGTGGCGTACTCACCGTTTCCGGTAATTAGACCATTTTGCTCTTGGGTCCATTTTTGATGCCAGTCATCACCACCAATTACACCGTTATATGAACTAAAATCATCATTCATTACGACTGCTGCTTGAACTAAGGTAGCCAAGCTAAGGACTAATCCAAATACTAACTTTATTTCATTCTCCTCAATTAAATACAGTGCCAGTTTACATACAAAATTGATGGGCTTTGAATTTGGACAGATGTACTAGGACATATGAACTAGCTCATCTTAAATTGCATGGCTAATGAAACTTACTCATTCGTAAGGCTGTCAATCGAAATCAGCGGCACCGTATCCCCGCCAGAAAACCGTGGAAGTTGACCATCCCATTTTTCGGCGATACGCAATTGAATAAGCTGTGGGTTACCGGCAAGCGCTTCAGATTCGCGCTTAATCGCTTCCGCACGGGCAATGGACTGCACTTCAATTTCATAGGCTGCAGCATCCGCAATCAACTTCTGCTCTTCTGCCTTGGCTTCTGCCTGCGTGACAGCACGCAACTTCTCATTTTTAGCTTTGAGTGCTTCCTGCTCGGCACGCACTTTCTCTTCAATCGCCCGGTTAAACTCGGATGAAAAGTCAAAATCAGTGATCGCTACGTTTGCAATTTTCAGCAACCCCATTAACTCCTTCTCTTCAAGCGTCTCATCCAAGAAGCTGTTAATCTTGTTCTGGATTTCGGTTTTGACTGCATCGCGCTTGGTAATCAACTCTTCAGCCGTATATAGCGCTGTGATCGCTTTCACCGATTCCATAATAGAAGGTGCAATCAACGTCCGTTCCGCCACAGCTCGAGTGCCTACCTTCTGTAGTGTTCGCGGCATCAATTCTGGCGTCATTGAATATTGTACTGCGATACTAGTTTGAACAACCTGCAAATCTTTTGAGGAGGCCCCTGCCTGCGATTCAAACTTGCTTAAGCGGATATCAAATTTTTCAACCACATCTATAATTGGTGTCTTGATATGAAATCCTTCCGTCAAATATGTCGGTTGCACCGCACCAAGGCGTTTAACAACACCCACATACCCCGCATCCACCACAACGAATGAGAGAGAACCCAAAAAAACAACTAGCGCTAAAATTACTCCACCAAGAACCGGAATCTTATTCATATACAATCTCCTATAGATTTTCGTTTATTGTATCAGATACCATTTTGCTAGACAGAAAAATCCGCTAATTAACGAACCTCATACACCTATCAAAATAAATTTATACTGATACTGGCACAGTATATTTTTATCGAATCTGATTATTACAGATCCCGAACGCCATGAGCCTCGACCATGCGGGATAACTGTAACTCCATTTCCACAGCTATTTCCGGATATCCATTTATGACATTAATTGTTTCAGCCGGATCGTCTTCAAGATTATAGAGAGCACGGGTAATTGGCGAACGAGCACTCGGCCACAGAGGTTTTGAGGGGCCTACAAACTTCCAAACTCCCTTGCGGAGTGCCAATCCAAACGACTCTTCAATCATAACCTCATGCCCCACCACATCCTCTCCAAGAAAAGCATCCAGTGTACTACGACTATCTACCGCCTCATCATCAGCCAGTTCAATATTAAGCAATTCAGCAAAGGAAGCTACAAGATCAATTTGATTGACCAGCGCGTCTGATCTTCTTGGCTCAATCCGTTCCGGCCAGCTAACAATAAACGGAACCCGCGTGCCTCCTTCATAAATCTGATATTTCCCACCCCGCCAGATACCGGAACCATCGTGACCTTTTTCACCCTCTTCATTCGAACAATGCACCGTTGTTCCATCATCATAACCATCATCATAGACCGGCCCGTTATCGCTCGAAAAAATAACGATTGTATTCTCGGTTAAGCCATGTTGATCCAATGCATCAAGTATTTCACCAACGGCCCAGTCTAACTGAACCATGGCATCACCTCGATATCCCAATTCCGTTCTACCTTGGAAACGGGGGTGAGGTGCGCGCGGAACATGAATATCTTGGGACGCGAAATAGAGCATAAATGGTTCTTTTTTATGTTTCTCAATATAAGCTTTCGCCTCTTCCACAAATACATCTGCCATGGTTTCATCATCCCACAAAGCTGACTTGCCACCCGACTGATATCCGATGCGACCTATCCCGTTTATTACACTATCATTATGACCATGCGTGCTCTGATAATACGTCATAGCTGCCCGATCCACCCTACCATCTGGATAAGCAGTACTACCCGGCTTATTGACCTTTTCATATGAATTACCGACAAAAAGGGGATCGTTCGAATCAAGATTTACCACCCGATGATTGCGGACATATACACAGGGAACACGATCATTTGTTGAGGGAAGCAAGAAAGAACTTTTAAAGCCTACTTCCAACGGCCCCGGTTTTACAATTCCGTTCCAGTCGACCGGTCTCTTTCCATCACCAATACCGAGATGCCACTTTCCGACCACACCCGTATGGTATCCTGCTCTATTAAACAATTTGGGCAAGGTCAGAATATCTGTAGGAATAAGTAATGGAGCATTTGGTGGTAATACACGCGCATTGTAACGAAATCCATGAACGCCCGTGAGCATTGAAAAACGAGAGGGCGTACAGGTTGCTGCTGAACAGTGCCCATCCGTAAAGTAAATGCCACTCGCTGCCAGAGCATCTATATTAGGCGTTGGTATCATGTTAGAACCATATGCTCCCACGTCGCCATATCCGACATCATCGCCATAAATAATAACGACATTGGGCTTTTCCAGCACCTGCGTTGGATTCGCTGCACCAAAGACCGCCATCGGTAGTATCAACCCAATCACCAAAAACATGCTTGTTTTTGTTTTCATTACTTTCCTTTTCTCCACGTTGGAGCCTTCAGTTTCGGTAACGTCGACGGATCTGGTTGAGCCAGTCGCATAACATCAGAAGGCATGAGTGCAGACCGTGTTGCCAATGCTGCTTTGACATCACCACCAAACGGTATCAGCCGATACGCATATCGATATTGCTTTTTATTCAAACGATGTTTTTCCAGCGGTGGCGCCATCCACGAATTAATCCCTCCAACGCCGCTTTGTGCCACATCGACCGAAAGGTGAATGTGCTCCGACCGCTCCATCTGAAAACTGTAATCGGATGTGCGCATCGTCTCTTCACCGTAAAACCGCGCACCTACTCCCAATCCCTTTCCCTCACGTGAAATAAGCAGACCACGTCCATCAGTATCCGCTAATACAGCCCAATGAACATCACTTTTATTTCCATTCTCCTGCGGACGCGGATAATCCACCCATTGCTCATCCACACTACCCGCATATACTCCCAACGGCTCAAAATTTCGATCCATGTAAGTCTCGCCCCGCCGCCCGAGCCACGTCAATTGATCCAGCGATCCATCCAACAGCCACTCCATACCGACTCGTAATGGAGGCAACACAAAATCAGGTGTCTGTAGAAAATCAAATGCACTCTCTACAGCGATCTCCCCTGAGGGAAATATGGTATATACTACAGCCATCCCACCCCGCACAGTAGGCAGTGTTTTTTGCACAGTTACTTGCGCTACTGCATTCAGTTTTTTTACCGTAACAGCCTTCACCACCGCTTTTTCCGCCGCACTATCTAACCCGAAGTAGGGCTTCTTCCGTTGCCGCCGCTCGTTATCAGTCTGCGCCCGCGATAACGAAGGAGCTCCACCCGATATTATCAGCGAGCGCCCCTTTACGTGATAATCCGCTAGGTTTCCCGATTTTTTATCAAAACTAACATCAAAATCTTTGCCCAAAATTTGGATATTCGATTGTGATTCAACCACCTTCACGCGTCCTCTCGCGGAAGGATATGCGGGCTCACACCCCTTCAGCTGAAACTGATCCCATGCCAGAAGATGTCCCTTTGAAACAAGCGGGTGATAATCTGCCCGCGCGCGAAATTCAAATGTAATAAAAATCGTTTCTCCACGCTGCTGAAGATCGTTCGGTATCTCCATGCTAAAAAGTGCCTCCCCATGCGGAACAATATCCAATCCGCTTACAGCACCTTGGGCCACTTCATCCCCATCTACCTCAATACGCCACTGACCTTCCATTCGCTCTGATATGATAGAAAAATCAAGCCAGTTATGAATCCGGAATATTCCGCCATTCAAATCCACGGGCTCAACGTGTACGTACCGCTGCAAATATTTCATGGCAAAAGCACCCGGCTTTGGTTGCTGTCCGGCATCGATCAATCCATTCATACAAAAATTTCCATCATGCCGAACGCCAACTGGGTCTTCATACCATCCGCCATAGGCAAAAAAAGTATCCTTCACTGGGCCAATACCTATATTTGCTCTACATGCCTCCGGAATCGGTTCACGTAAACCCTGATCCATCCAATCCCAAACGAATCCTCCTTGAGCGCGGTTATCCGCATAAAAAATATCCCAATAAGCATCGGCGCCACCGTTTGAATTGCCCATCGCATGCATATATTCACAGATGATATAAGGCTTTGGATTATCTCCATCCAAATATGCCTGAATTTCCTCCGACGAGTGGTACATTTTGTTCACAATATCGGTATTTATAGTACTGGCAATATCCTTCCTCTCCGTGCACTCATAATGTATCGGCCGCGTCGAGTCAGCCTGCTTAATCCACTGATAGCAGGTGGTAAAGTTAGCACCGTCACCCGCTTCGTTACCCATCGACCAAGTAACCACACTGGCATGGTTTTTATCGCGTTCCACAACACGTTGAACACGATCGAGATGGGCCTCCTCCCACTCTGGCTGCTTCGCCAGACACGCTTTTTCATACCCCACGCCATGTGACTCAATATTAGCTTCATCCCATACCATTATACCGTACTCATCACACAAGTCATACCACATCGGAACATTGGGATAGTGCGCAGTGCGCACCGCATTAAAATTGTTCTCCTTCAGTAGCTGAATATCCCGCAACATGGAATCACGATTCACCACATGCCCCGTGTCAGCGTGATGCTCATGCCGGTTTACGCCCTTCATCAGAACCGGCAC
Source organism: uncultured Kiritimatiellaceae bacterium (assembly GCA_964014015.1). Lineage (GTDB taxonomy): Bacteria > Verrucomicrobiota > Kiritimatiellia > Kiritimatiellales > Pontiellaceae > Pontiella. Next base: position 11,044 of record CAXGYR010000011.1, on the reverse strand, counting down.
ACCATTAATACAAAACCGGCTGTTAAGGATTTCCACTTTCCGGAATCCGACCCGTTGAGGGATCACCTCCAACACTTTTCCCTTCTCATCTTTCAGCGTCAAAAACGCCATATACAGATACGGAGTTTCTGCAGTCCATTTCATTGGCTTTTTGACCGGTACATCCAGCGACACCAAATCTGCCGCCATCGCTGATGCACGACCAACTTCCTGCCCCATCGCATCCAGTAATTTTACCTCAACCGAACCCGCCGGCTGCCGAACGTCTACCCGAACATGTAACACAGCATCTTGATAGGCTTCATCCAGATCGGTCTCTATCTTGAAATCACGAATATGAGAAGACGACCTACTCCATAGATATACATCTCGATAAATGCCGGACAATCGCCAAAAATCTTGATCTTCAAGATAAGAGCCATCGCACCAGCGATAAACCTCTACCGCTAACACATTTTTCCCCGGTTTTAAGTAGTCGGAGATATTAAATTCCGCCGGCGTTCGACTCCCCTGTGAATACCCAACCTTCTTTCCATTCACCCAAAGATAAAAAGCGGCATCGACCCCATCAAAAACAATATATGTTTCCCGATCAAGCCACTCCTTATCCACATTAAATTCACGCCGGTATGATCCCACTGGATTCCACTCTGTTGGGGCATAGGGCGGATTCATTTCGAACGGGTATTTAATGTTAGTGTATATACGCAACCCATACCCCTCCATCTCCCAGTTTGCGGGAACCGGAATATTATTCCAATCACTCACATCATATGCAGGCTCAAAAAAATTAACCGGACGCTCCAACGGCGATCGAACCCAATTAAACTTCCATAGCCCATTTAAGGACTTAAACCAAGGCGATGTCGTGCGGTCGTAGATCTGTGCCTCCTGCTCCGTCGGATAATTCATCATCGTTGCCCGTGGTTTTTCACGATTAATGTGCAGAACACTCAGATCATTCCATTCAACTGCCTCCGCAACAGACGAAACTGCACATACTAAAAATATCCTTAACAACTTCATATAATAACTCCTGCAAGTAAAACACACATCCCTATCCCCTTAATCCATTCTTTCTCGATAGCTATATAAAGACGCGCCCACTCTTCGCATAGCCTCCACCATTTCTGGATAAGGCGTATCGGATGTGCTGAGAATTCCACAATTAAAATTTTCCGCGTCCTGATGGCGCCCCGTCGTAGGCGAGTCCATATAGTGAAACCAGTGAGCCCCCACACAGCGTGGATTAGTAAGAGCGCTCTTAATATAGTGAACATAATTTTCAGCCCGATTTCGTTGATCCGCTGCCACATTTAATCCCATCGCAAATTTTCCTCGATCCAGTGCACCGAAATGAAACTCACCCACCAGAAAAGGTTTATCCTCCGTAAAAAAAGACTCTTTCCATTTCGAGGCCTCACCAAATCTCTTCAGCTCTTTCTCATACACGTTAAAACTAACCACATCACAATAACGCGCCGCAGCGCGCACAACCTCTGGAATCATCGCCCCTTCATGAATTCGACTACCCAGATATAACTTATTCGGAGCCGCCAACCTCACCGCTTCTTGGCACTTACGATAGTAGGTATCCGTCATATAACAGAAAAAATCTCGCAATGTCTCATTATCCTCTGAATCCGCATCTGATAAAAACCCTTCCAACGCCTGCCGAATCGGTGTGGACAGATCACACTGCTCTCGAATTTCAAGCACCTTCTCAGCTGGGTCTTTCCCCCAGTATATTTCGTTCTGATCAAAAATACCGATGCAATAAGGATCTTCTAAAGCGTCGCTTTCTCTTTTTCTTAAGGACATAACTATGCGCTCAACAAATCGAGGATCAAAAGGATCGCTCAATTTCTCAATCGGTTTAACCGGCAGTCCCTCAATCCAAGACATAATTGTATACGGCATCTTCAACGATGTCGGCTGCTCTTTCGCCGCCGCTGACCAGCTACCCAATGTATTCAACCCCCAAGACCGCGCACGCCGCAATGACCACTCATTATAGACCGACGCATACTCCTTTCCAAACTTGCGAAACAGCACGACATTTCCCGCATCATAATCCTGCCCCCCCCGACGGTACCACTTTGAATACAACGGATGAGTAGGTACTGGTAAATCCTCAAAAAAATGGCGCTTTTTATCCAGCTTCACCCGCGAACGTTGCTGCCCAATCCCCGTGCAACCCAACGACCAAAAAAGTTTTCCCTCCGGATCAACCAACCACCATTTCCCCGCCCTTTTTTCTGTGCGAAAATGACCGGTCGCTTCCAGTACGGGGCCCTCTTTCCATCCTCCAAATCGATTAAATGCGATGGGTCGCGGATGCCGCTTAAAGTCCCTACTCTCGTCTCGCCGCGCTTCCACCAAATCCTGATCCGAATAAATTTTGCCCGGCCACTCCTCATGCTTGTACTGTCCATACACATCAATCATCGGGAAGAAAGCATCCGGATCTTCCAGCAATTTCTTCGGCAACGACCGACGAGTTCCCCGTAGTCCATGCAACCAGAGTGACTGCTCAATAGGCTGTGCATCAACCGTCAAAACTACCTCGGTTATCTTAGCTGGGTTCACTCCAAACCACACCCACATCTCCGCATGAGGCACCCCATTCATATCAGGAAAGAGTTGCAGCCATTCAGGGACATCACTCCGATAGCGATGTCTAACAACCGCACTATTAAATGCTCTTTTCTCCTTCGCCTTCACCCACCCGTTGTAGGAAAGATTGGGTCGATCCGGCAGTTCATTTTTTGTATGAGGATCGGCAATTAATAGTCGGAACCAAACAGCTTCTTTCCCTGGATTTTCCATATCCACGGTTACATTGACATAGTCACGTAAGTCCCAAAATCCCGATGCCGGGCGTAATCGAATTTTTGCCGCTTCGCCCGCGGCGGCACGTAGTTGCAACACCTGCCGACCCTCTCTAATCACTACCTGCGCTGATCCCGAATCGACCACCCAGCTTGATGCCATGCTAGCCTGATCAAAATCGAGCAAAACCTTATCCGCAAGAGCATCCGCGGAGGTAACGCGAACGACCGTACCAATTATCAAAAGCAATAAACCAACAGCCCTCTTTTTTTTAATCATGAGTAAAATCCATCTCCCCATACCGGTATGGATACATATGTTTGCCCGTTTTACGCACCTGCTTGATCAACTCTGGATACGGCGAATCTGCCGAACTAACAAAACCGCAGTTCGCATTTTCAGCAATAACATGCCGGCTTCCCGTTGGCGAATCACCATAACTATACCAATGCGCACCCACACAACGTGGGTTACGCAAACCGCTCTTCACATATCGCACAAAATTCTCGCCCCGATTCCGCTGATCAGCCGCATAGCCGATACCGGTGAAAAACTTTCCACGGTCAAGGGCACCAAAATTGAACTCCGTTACCATGAAAGGCTTATCCACATCAAAAAAAGGCAAATCACGCTTCGTCCTGACATTGAATGCGTCTAAATCTTTCTCATAAATATTAAAAGAGACCACATCGCAATACGTTGCCGCCGCCAGTCCTACCTCTTTACGCATTGCGCCGTCAAAAATTCGGTTGCCTAGATACAATTTATGCGGAGCGACTTCCCGCAATGCGTTGCGACATTTCCGATAGTACGTATCTACCAATAGAGAATAGAAACCCAGCAAAGCATCAGAATTCTTCACATCTGTCTGCCGCTCCTTCAAATAACTCACCAGCGCTTGTCGCGTCGGGCTATCCGCTGGATTATCCAATAAAATTTGACGCACCGTCTCCAGCGGGTTTTCACCCCAATGAATTTCATTGTTGTCGAAATACCCAATGCAGAACGGATCATTGGCACTCGCCGCCTCACGTCGAACCGCCCGTATAACTGCCTGCTCAAAATCTGGATCAAATGGATCAACCATCTTATCAATTGGCTTAACCGATCGACCACGAATATATAAAGCCACACAGTAGGGCATTTTCAGCGCATCCGGCTGATTCTCGGCGTAATCCGACCACCCGCCCAATGTATTGAGTCCCCAAGAACGAACCCGTCTTAACGAAAGATCCTTGTAAACCTCTCTATACGCAGCGCCATATTTTCGATGCATCACCGCACACCGCGAATCAAACTGATCTCGTTGCGGATAAAGATACCTGCCAAAAACTGGATCATCTCTCTCCGGAATCCAGTCATAAAAATGTGCCTTGTCACCAATATTCACGCGGCTCATCTGTAGACCAATCGCATTGCACCCCAATGACCAAAACAGCTTGCCCGCCGGATCTACAAACCACCATCTTCCTTCCACTTTCTCCACCCTAAAATGACCCGTCGCCCGCAAGCTCGGGCCATCTTTCCATCCCCCATACCGATTAAATACCATCGGCCGCGGATGAACCACCAACTCCTCTGCTTCCCGCTTTTTAGCTTCAATTAAATCTCGATCCGACTGAATCTTTCCCGGCCACGCTTCATGTTTGTACTGACCATATACATCAATGAAGGGAAAAAATGCATCTGGATTCTTTTCCATTAGCTCAGGTGATGCGCGTCGGCTTCCCCGAATGTTATCCAACCGTACGGTCTGAGCAAATGGTTGCTCTTCCAGCAGAAAAACCACTTCACTTACTTGTGTCACATCCACGCCAAACCAAACCAACATCTGCGCATGTGGTACACCATGCATCCGCGGAAAGCGGTCTACATAGGATGGCACAGATGCCTTATTCTTATATTTATGACGCACGAGTAAGGCCGGAAAAATCCGAGTTTCTCCCGGCTTCACCCAACCATTATGCGACAGGTTAGGACGATACCAAGACTCCTCTTGCACCCCTGGATCCTTTATCAACATCCGAAAAGATACTTCCTGCGACGAGAGATTTGATATATCAGCCATTAAATTAACATACTTCTTCAAGTTCCAAGTGCCTTGAGTCGGAAACAGCCGAATTTTCACCGCTTCCCCTGGTTGTGCCTTGAGTTCCAGCACCTGGTTTCCAGCCACCATTATCCGCCGAGCTTCTCCCTGATCGACCACCACTTGGTGCGGCTTAAAATCACGCTCAAAATCAATCAACATTATATCGCGAAACGATTCCGCACCTACTGCAAAAAAGCACAGCATGAGAATTATGCAACTTACCGAATGAATCCCTATTTTTTCCACCATTTATCCTCCATCAACGTTGGAAAAAAACAATCTTTCAATGTAGCATTCCAATCATTCCAATCTGCTTTCATCTTAGCCGCCTCTGCTGCAACACTATTACCAAGAGGTGCTATCTCAGAAATATCTTCTGCCAAATCATAACACTCGATTACGTTTTTGTTCCGTTGCGTATTCGCAACCAACTTCAAATTTCCCGCTCGTATCGCCATTCCCTGTTGCTGCCATTTACGCCAAAAGAGCCGCTGATGTGGTTGACCTTTTTTTACACCCGTCAAATATGGCAGCAAATTAACGCCGTCTAGCGGACGCTCTTCAGCAATCTCCACTCCCGAAAGCGCCGCAATCGTACCCATAATATCCAACGAAATCACCGGATGCGAATAGTTCACGCCTCGCGGAATCACTCCTTTCCACTGCATCGCAAACGGCACCCGAATGCCCCCCTCAAAAAGATCCGACTTCGCCCCCCGTAGCACTCCGTTATCGGATGCATTTTTCTCTAATGGACCTCCATTATCGGATAGAAAAAATACGATCGTATTCTCCTCCAACTCCTGCTCCCGTAACGTTGCCAACAACCGCCCCACCCCATCATCTACCGCACTAACCATCGCCGCATAGGTTCGACGGCGTTCATCTTCTATATGACTAAAGCGTGCCAAGTATTTCTCTGTGGCCTGTAACGGTGCATGCGGTGCATTGTATGCTAGATAAACAAAAAAGGGCTTTCTCGCTTCTTGCTGTTCAATAAATCTAATCGCCGCATCGGTTAACTCGTCCGTTAAATAATCATCCGTATCGACCCGCGAGTGGTTTTCCATAATCCGTGTTCGATACCACTCCCAAGGACGCGTAACTTCCGTGAGATCATTCAACGTTAGCTGGTCGTGAAAATAGTTGTGCCCACCGGATAAAAATCCATAAAAATAATCAAATCCTCGCTCAAGCGGATGATTCACGGGATGCGACCCCATATGCCACTTCCCAATAATCGCACTCCTATATCCCACTTTTTTCAACACCTCTGCTATGTTTTCCTCAGACGCCGGAAGTCCTGCCATTCGGTTGTTCGGATCAATCGTTGGATTAGTCGTGAATCCAAACCGATCCTGATAACGACCGGTCAACAAACCCGCTCGGCTTGGACCGCACACAGGAAAAGAGACATAACCCTCGCGAAAACAAACCCCATTCTCAGCAATAGAATCCATATGTGGTGTTGGTATATCTTTACACCCATTAAACCCAACATCCGCATACCCTTGATCATCGGTCAGAATAATAATCAAGTTTGGGGAACTGGCCGTGGCAATGCTACCCGTTATCCATAGAAAAATAATTAACCCAATTCGAATCATCTTCTTCGCTCCTTTCCGCCTACTTTATATAAATGAAACATACCGCTGCACGAGCTCCCCCGAATTACCTACTAAGTCCTTCTCCGTGCAAGAGCAACTAAGATAACAAAGCAAAAGTACTCCCGATAAATGATGGAATGCATCTTGTTACTGCCTCTTTTTTTTCTACTGTCTCGGCACATATGTTACTCCACTAAGCTCACAGGCAACTTTCAAGTTGTAGAAAGGATGGTTCGATATGTCCCATAACAAACTCGGTGTATGAGATTCCAGCATAGCACGGCGAATGCGTTCCACAATTTTTGGGTAATCTGCCGCCACATTCGCCTGCTCAAATTGATCTATCTCCAGATTATACAACTCAATATTCATTCCCTGCCGGCGATCCAGCACAATGCCTTTCCATTTGCCCATCCGCACACCACAGTTTGGACGGCCTTCATAAAGCTCCCAATAAAGGTATTTGTGTTGTTGCTGTTTTTCCACTTTCCCCAGCAATGTGGGTAGCATGGAAATACCGTCCGTTTCCGTCTCCGGTTTTTCCCCGGTCAATTCCGCCATCGTCGGCATAAAATCCCAGAAGGCCGAAAGATGATCCGAGGTAGACCCCGCCGGAATTTTTCCCGGCCAATAGGCCATCATCGGCGAGCGAACTCCACCTTCAGTCATCTGACGTTTTTTTCCTTTTAATCCAGCAGTTGTTTTAAAAAATTCGCGAGTTCCACCCCGCCCATGGGCACCGTTATCGGAGTTAAATATAATTAGTGTATTCTTAGCTAACCCCAATGCTTCAAGATGGCATTTAATTCGTCCGATATCCCGATCCATCCGCGAAACCATAGCCGCTTGGATTTTAAACTTTTCCTCCGGCCAGTCTTTGTCTTCATAAATCCCCTGGTCCGGAACCTGCCAATGGGTATGAGGAATGCAGTAGGCTAGATAGAGAAACATCGGCTGATCCTTGTTTTCTGTAATCCAGCTGATCGCCTCTTCCGTCATCAGGTCGTGGCTATAATCCCTATTCCCCTTGCCCCAGGCCCCTCCCGGATTATCCAACTTCACTAACTCGCTGTTGCGCCACAGATGATCCGGATAATAGTTGTGCGCCTTGCGCTGATCCAAATATCCAAAAAAATGATCAAAACCCTGTTTGTTCGGGTGCCCCGAATTCAGCATCGGATTCGGTACATCTTCCAAAACACCGCCCAAACCCCACTTGCCAATAATGGCGGTAGCATATCCCGCCCGTTTTGCTAAATGGGCCACCGTTTCCGTGCCTTCCGGTAGCGGAGTCTGCCCATTCGGATAGCCCGGACTGTTGGCTCGGATGTACGCATGTCCAGGATGGAGGCCCGTCATCAGCGAACAACGCGTCGGCGCACAAACCGCGTTACCGCAATAGTGGTTTGTGAACTTCATACCCGCCGCCGCCATAGCATCCAGCTCCGGCGTCTTGATCATTTCCTGACCGTTATACCCCACCTCGCCATAGCCAAGATCATCCGCCAGAATATAAATCACATTCGGCTTTTCCGCCGCCGAAACCGCCATGACTAAAAACACCATCATGGTCATCAAAGCGCGTTTTATTAGAATCTCCATTATTTTTTCTCCCCTTTGATCACATCCACTTCTACAAAGGTTCCCTCCGGCGCTTTAAAATGGATTTCCAAGGTCTGGATATTCCCGTTCCATACAGAGGGATCGGGAGTGATTTTTACGACATTGAACTCCAGACTGGCCGAAAACCTTGCATCGCCAAATGTCTTTCCGTTAGCCAACGCGCTTATTATGAGATCATTATCAGATCTAAGTTTGATTTCCAACGCCCCGTCTTTTTTAGAGGTTGAAAGTTTCAGACCATCACGCCGGATTTTACCGTGCGTACCGTCCAGCCGGAAATCGAGATAACCGAGATCGCCCGCAAGATTTTCCGTAATATCGTCCGAAATCCAGCCCTCGGTCTGCCAGCCACCGCAGTTAAAATCGAAAAGCAGGAGCCCATCTTCCGGATCGCGACCGTTCAACCGCTCCCATTCGTCCGAAAGTCCGTCGCCATCGGAATCAACACGATAAACTTCATATTCCGGATTCACGCCACCGCCCCATTTTTTACCTTCGCCGTTAAACTTCAGCTCTTCAACCGGCTCTTCTCCTTCGCCAAAATCTCCCTTAGAGAGCCATTCATCTAGTAGTTTCCGATGATTGATAAGTTCGCTGGCATACGCGGGATCAGTCACGAGGTTTTTCATCATACAGGGATCCTCCGAAACGTCATAAAGCTCCTCCGCAGGACGCTCCCCGAAATAGATTTCCCGGTGCCGCTCGGAGAGTTTCCCATCCCGATACTGCTGATGCAGGTTCTGCGTGTATTCCTTATTGTCCCGATACTGCGGCTGCAGAAAAATTCGGTCGAGTTTGTAGTTCCGGACATAACGGAAACGATCCGTGCGAATCGTCCGCACGCGGTCGATGGTATGATCTAGTCGATCCTTCTGAGCACCGACATACGAACGCGGTTGGAAATCGTCGGCAAACAGATTACGGCCTTCAAACCAATCCGGAATTTTCACACCCGCCCAGGCCAACGTGGTGGCAGAGATATCCAACATATCAACGAGATCATTCCTGACCTGCTTCTTTGGTACATGCATTTCCGGCCCCATCACGACAAACGGAACATGCAGCCCACCTTCGGTCGTCATCTGCTTATGCCGTACCAAATGGTTTGCTCCATGATCCGAGAAATAGACCACAATTGTATTTCCAGCCAGCCCAGCATTTTCCAACGCCTGTAGAATCTCGCCGATCAAATCATCATCCATCCGGATCGCATCATAATGCTGGGCAACAACGCTACGATATACGGCATTGTCCGGATAATCGGCCGGAACGGTTACCGCCGCCGGATCCACTTTCCTGGCGGACGGAAATTTCGACGTGTTGTTTTTTCCACCCTTGGTCTGAATCTGACCGAAAAACGGCTGCTTATCCACCAGTTCTGAAAAATCGGTTTTGCTTTTTGATCGATAATTAAAAATCGCCGCGTCCCAAACATAGTTATAATCCGTCTTCCCGTTGTTGAATGTCGTATAGCCCTGCTCCTGCATCAGCTCCGGCAGCAATCGGACACCTTCAGGCAAATGGATTTTCAGCGCGCCGCGCGAAGAGCGATGCTCATGTGCCCCGCAGCGGATCGAATTCATCCCCGCCATCAGGGCGGAGCGCGTGGCGGAGCAAACCGGCGCCGGCACAAACGCGCGCGTGAATTTCACGCCCGCTTCCGCAATGGAATCAATATTCGGTGTCTCATCGGCATTGATTTTATCACCATAGCACCCCATCCACGGGGAGGTATCTTCCGCATAAATCCAAAGGATATTCGGCCGTTCAGCAGCCAGAACACCTATAGCAAGTGTAAATACGCTGATAGCTATATAGATAAAATACATTCCCTTTATTTCCGATTTATTCTAGTGCTTTTAATAAGGCATCTTTTTCTGCTTGAGCATTATATTTTGGATTCAGTTTCGACGGGACAGGTGCCGCTACCTCTTCGCGCCATTGCGTTAACTCATCATAAAATTTCTTTGTTTTTTCAGGATATAACGCCGCAACGTTTTGACGCTCTCCTGGATCATTTTCTAGATCATATAGCTCCTGCCGACCGTTCTCGAAATATTCATGGAACTTCCACTTTCCTCTTCGCAACACTGAACCAGGGCGTGTGCGAAAGAGCGGATCATGTGCATCGTCATTTTTTCCAGAATAAGACTGAAGGTATATTGGAAAATGCCAAAATAATGCACGACGAGGAAACACTCCGGAATCGGTTAACAATGGCAATAAACTCACGCCATCGAGAATCTTTCCGCGCGGGACGGACAAACCGGCAACCTCAAGAAAAGTAGGAAAAAAATCGATGCCCATTACCGGAATATGGCAGACACTCTCAGGAGCTACCTCCCTTGGCCAACGCACTACTAATGGCTCACGAATCCCGCCTTCAAAATAAGAGCCTTTGCCAGAACGGAACGGTTTCTGTGATGAAATGTCCGAATGGGCTCCATTGTCTGAACTAAAGAGAACCAATGTGTTCTCATACAATCCCTGCGCATCCAGTTCGGCCATAATCTTTCCGATGCTCTCATCCATCTTTTCAATCATCGAGGCATACGCCGCACGCCGATCGTTCGGATGACCATATTTCTCCACCATTCCGGGCACCGCCTGGATGGGGGTGTGAATAAGATAATACGCCATATGCATGAAAAACTTTTCATCCTTACTGGCCTTGATGAACGTTACGGCCTGATCGGCAAAGATGTCGGCAATGTGCGTGCCTTTCGGATAACGGTCGTTGTAGTTCGAGACCTCTCCCTTGACCGGAATAAAGTAGCCCCCCTTTGGCGAGCCGAGCGAATAGCCGCCGACGTTAACATCGAACCCCTGCTTCGTCGGGTCGTTGCCGAGGTGCCACTTGCCAAGGTGGATTGTTTTATAGCCGCCCGCC
>CAXGYR010000010.1:0-37239 GCA_964014015.1 uncultured Kiritimatiellaceae bacterium | reverse complement strand
CAGCGTTGATGCCGCATCGTTCATATAATATCCCCCCTGCTCATCATCTTTAAATCTCGTTTCCAGTTCATCTCCTAGGCGGATTGCCTCCTCAAGATACACTGGTTTCAGTGTAGCATCGAACAGCGCCAACAATCCGTGAATCATATAAGCATTATCTTCTAAGGTAGCATTAAATGACGCTTCTCCATCACACCACCGATGAAACCGCATACCTTTTCCCATTAGGGTTTCCAGAATGAAGTTTGCTGCCTCTTCTGCAGTTTTAATAAATGTGGAATTATTTAATACGCGGCCTGCCGAAGCAAAGGCTGCAATCATCAAACCATTCCAGTCCGTTAAGATTTTTTTATCTTTAAGTGGGTGAATTCGTTTTTCACGAGCTTCAAATAACTCATTACGCAACGGATCAAAACAATGCTGCTCATCACTCGTCAGCCGATCTTTGAGAAAAGGGATATTCCGTCCAGTTTTTTGACCCGTCGACTCATCTCTAAAGTTACCTGTCGTCTCAAAGCTCCACAACTTCGTAAGCCAGTTAGCAGAGTCTCCTACGATATTTCTTAATTCATCGTCACGCCAAAGATAAAATAGCCCCTCTTCTCCCTCGCTGTCTGCATCTTCTGCTGTATAAAAGCCCCCCTTTGCATCGCGCATGTCACGCATCACATAGGTTAAGACCTCTTCCACAACCATTCGAAAAAACGGATCATCTGTACGCTGAAACGCCTCGAGATAGGCCATCACCAGTAACGCCTGATCATATAGCATCTTCTCAAAATGTGGTACCAGCCAAGTCCGATCCGTAGAATAACGGTGAAATCCGAAGCCCACTTGGTCATACAAGCCACCTAGACGCATGCGCTCTAACGTGTGAAACGCCACCTGAAGACCCTGTTTATTGCCGAACCGCATTAAAAAAAGCAGTCGATGCGAATTCGGAAACTTCGGTGCTTTTCCAAATCCGCCCCACTCGCGATCTGCATGGTACAAGCACTCAACGACATACCCTTTAATATGTTCACCACTGATCTCTCCGCATTCAGAATCTGATAGCAACTGATGAGAGATTAAATGATCCGTAATTTTCTCAGCTGATTCGATCAGTTTGCTCTGCTCCACCTGCCACATCTCAGCTATACGTGGCACTAGCTCGGTTAGACCGATTCGTCCATAGCGCTGAGATGGTGGAATATAGGTCGCCGCATGAAAAGGCTGCTGTTCCGGCGTGAGAAAAATGGAGAGAGGCCAGCCGCCCTGTCCATTCATCATTTGGCAGACCGTCATATAGATTTGGTCGATATCCGGGCGCTCCTCACGATCCACTTTAATGCAGACAAATGCATCGTTCAGCAATTTCCCAATGACCGGATCTTCGAATGATTCTCGCTCCATCACATGACACCAGTGACACGTGGAATAGCCAATTGATAAAAAAATCGGTTTATTTTCACTCCGTGCTTTTTCAAACGCATCATCTCCCCACGGAAACCAATCTACCGGATTATGCGCATGTTGAAGTAAATACGGACTTTTCTCATTTGTCAGTCGATTTGAAAATAGTTTCATGATCTGCCTAGTTATGTAGTGAACGTATCGGAAACGATAAATCAACATGCCGTGCCCTCAAGTGATTCACAAAACAAAAGCTGAAGAATTATAAAAAAAACGAACGATATGAACTTGCCCCATCCTACTCCCTATCCTATATTTCGCGCTCATTTGGCTGATATGCAGCCTGAAGCGAAGGCCGCCGTTCCTCCGGCGTGTCAAAGCGGATTGTTAAAAAAATAATTAACTATAAAGGAGAGGAATCATGGCAGATACATCTGTTCAGACCCCGCACGTGCAGGATTTGCTCGACGCTGGTCTACACTTCGGACACCAAACCAAACGCTGGAATCCCAAAATGAAACGCTATATCCATGGCGCTAAGAATGGGATTTACATCATTGACCTCAACAAAACACTCTCGCAACTAGAACTAGCCAAAACGTTTCTTAAGGAAGTTGTTCTCCGTGGTGAAAAAATTCTCTTCGTGGGTACCAAAAAGCAGGCGCGCGATCTTTTCGAAGAGGCAGCAGCCGGTTCCAATCAGCCCTACGTTATTCACCGCTGGCTTGGCGGCATGCTGACTAACAACAAAACAATTCGTAGTTCTGTCGCCCGCATGCGCGAACTTCAAAAAATGGAAGAAGATGGCTCAATGGCAAAACTTCCGAAAAAGGAAGTATCCGTACTGCGTCGTGAGCTCACCAAATTGGAGCGCAACTTAACCGGTATCGCTGACATGGAGAAGAAGCCCGGAGCTCTTTTTGTAGTAGACCTGAAGCGCGAGCATCTGGCACTTGCTGAAGCAAAACGACTTAATATTCCCGTGGTCGCACTTGTCGATACCAACGCCGACCCTGACCTAGTGGATTATCCGATCCCCGGCAACGATGATTCGCTCCGCTCGATCGGTTTGATTTGTGATCATCTCTCAGCAACGATCAAAGAAGCCGATGCTGAGTATGAAGCCAAAGCAAAAGCCGAGCGCGAAGCCCGCGAAAAAGCTGCAGCCGAAGAGCGCGAGCGTGCCCGTGTTGCCCGTGAAGAGCGCGACAAAAAAGAAGCTGAAGACAAGAAGAAGCGCGAAGAAGTTCTGAAAAAAATCAAAGAGCAGAAAGCCAAAGAAGAAGCTGTTAAAGTAGCCGCCGAAGCTGAGGCTGAATCAACCCCCGCTACCGAAGAAGCCGCTGCAGTCGAAGAACCCGCAACTTCTGAAGCAACAGAAGAACCTGCAGAAGCTCCAGCCACCGAAGAACCAGCGGCAGAAGAACCAGTAGCAGAAGAAGCTGCAGATGAAGCCGTTGAGAACACTGTAGAAGAACAAGCTGAAGCTACAGAAGAAGTTTCCAAAGAACCCGCAGCTGAAGCCGAGGGTTCGGACGAAAACGAATCTGAAGAAAAACCAGAAGCCTAATTTTTAAAGGAGATCATAAGATGTCTATTACAACTGCTATGATTAAAGAACTTCGCGATGCCACTAGTCTCGGTATCGCCGACTGCAAAAAAGCACTCACCCAGACGGATGGTGACTTTGATGCGGCCATCAAAATTCTGCGTGAGAAAGGCGCTGCAGTAGCGGCTAAACGCGCCAGCAAAGAAGCCAATGAAGGCAAAGTTGAAGCCGTTGTTACCGACGACTATCAGCAAGCCGCCATGATTGAAGTGAATTGCGAAACAGACTTTGTTACGCGCAACGAAGACTTCCAAGGGTTTGTTGCTGAACTGATCGATGATGCCCTTAATCACGAAAGCGGCACCATGGCCGAAGCTGTTTCTACGAAAGTCGAAGAGAAGACGGCTCAGGTTGGCGAAAAGATTTCTGTTCGTCGCAACGAGAAGTGGACCGTTGAGGATACAGGCGCCATCGCCTCATATATCCATATGGGCGGCAAAGTCGGTGTTCTCCTAGAGCTTGCATGTGATAAGGCGGAAAGCGTCAATAGTGCCGAATTCCAGGAATTGGCGAAAGATCTTACACTTCATGTGGCAGCTGCTGCTCCTGAATATCTATCACGCGATGATGTACCCGCTGAACAGGTAGAGGGCGAAAAAGAGATTTTCCGCAAACAGCTAGAAGGTAAACCTGAAAACATCATCGACAACATTCTCGTAGGGAAAGTGAATAAATATTTCTCGCAAATCTGCTTCCTTGAGCAAGGATTTGTCAAAGAAGAGAAACAATCTATTACCGACCTAATCGCAGAAAAAGGAAAAGCCCTCGGCGATTCTATCAGCGTCAAGCGGTATGTTCGCTTCCAACTGGGCGGTGAATAAGTAATTTAGGGAACGTAGAAAAAAAGTTGCCAATCCTGCCACTTTTTCCTACGTTCCCAACCTTTTAAGGCTGAGTAGCTCAGTTGGTCAGAGCAGCGGAATCATAATCCGCGTGTCGGGGGTTCAAGTCCCTCCTCAGCCACCACTCTTTTAACCCTGTAAATAGAGACTATAACGCACATATTTATGGGGATATTTCTATGAGCTTTTGGTAAGCCCATTTCAATTCGTATATTTATCTGTAAACTTTTATGGATATTTGTAAGTATTACATGATCGTTGAATACACTACCTATTTAGGAGTTAATATTAGACTTATTATACTTATTTTTGTTTTTGAGACATTTGTAACGCTAGCCGCAACTATTGAGACGTCCGTTTTGCATGAAGATGGAAATGTCATGGTTCAATGGAATAGTGTTAGCGGTAATAACTACAGTATTTCGTACTCAACTAATCTAGTTGATGATCCTTTTGACAACATGGCTGGCTCTCAAATTAATGCCATATCAGCCACAACTGAATTTGAAATTAATTCAAGTAATGAGACCGCTTTTTATCGTGTTGAACCAGAAACGCCTTTAACTAACGGCTCTTTCTCGATTATTCAAAGCTGGTCTCAAGAATCTAACTACTCAAGACCCGTCGAAGTCTCTGTGCCAAATGGGGGCGGAAGATACCCTGTGGTCATAAAGCTTCATGGCGCTGGTGGTTCTGGAAACATCAACTCGTTCGGTTATATTAATAATGCGATTCATGTTGCACCCACTGGTTACTTAAATTTTTGGAATATTGGCAAAGAGCCCTCAAAGGCACCGGATGTCGATTTTATTCGTCAGATAATCCGCTATCTTCGAGCTCATAGTAATGTGGATGAGAATCGTATAACAATTATTGGATCTTCAAATGGTGGAGCCTTGTTAAATAGACTAATGATCGAACTAGAAGATGGTATGTTTCATCAAGGTGTCGGTGTAGTTACGTGTATGATCAGCAATATGTATGATGGTGTTCATTTTCGATATGATTCATCTGATGCAATGGAGTATGACGAAATCATCTCTCCACCTACAAACCGTCGCATGTTAACTATTTGCGGAGAGGATGACCCTGTCGTCCCGTATTATGGGGGTATTGGTATCTGGCAAAACTACTTTTACTCTGCACAAGATAGCACCCATATTTGGGCAAAACTAATGGGGTATCAAGGCAGTCCATTGCAAGAGAATCAGGGACAGCCAAACCCTACTAACAATAATTTAGTAAAATATAGTTATTTGAATGATGATATAGTTCTCTATAAGCATGTCGGGAAAGAACATAATGCTGGCAGCGGAGCAGATGTTAGAAACATCATCAAAGAGTGGGTTAATTACTAATAAATAGAACTACTATACTTAGCAAAAAATATTTCCATGCTTGTTTTTTTCACCCCTCTTTTAGCCCTATCCAAGTGGGGTTTCTTGACAGAGTCAGATTTAAAAACTAACGTATAATTATGATATTTATTAATAGTCCTCGTTGGGTTTTAGTACTGTGGATCATTTCCGGGCTTATCTCTTTTTTTTGGTCTGCAGCGATTCGGACTGAGATGGAAGCTACGCTTAAAAATGGTAAATTGTTTCATTTTTTTGGTGGTATTATGTACGCCCTATTCACTGCCTTTCTATTTGGCCCATTAAGTTACGGTGTCATTTATCTGATTCTAAAATTTAGCAACCGCAACTCGACTAAGTAATCCGCAGCAGATCTTATCCAAACCTTCAAAAAATGGATAAGGAATGTCTGATCAGTCCGATCTACTTATATGAATGTACAGATTCCTAAACACGTTCCAATGATGGTTCTACCCGGTGTTTTGCTTTTACCGCATCAACTGATGCCTCTTCATATTTTTGAGGAAAAATACAAGCAGATGCTTGAAGATGTGATTCATGGAGATCGTATCTTCGGGATTTGCGATGATACTATCTACTCACCGATGCACCGAAACCGCATTGCCTCAGTGGGCTTACTTCATATCAGCGAAAAACAGGATGATGAAACATCGAACCTCATGCTGCTTGGATTGCAAAAAGTGTTTATAAAACATGTTAGTGAGGAGCGTGATTACCCTCTGGTTGAAGTGGAACCAGTAGAATTACCTTCAATAGATAAGCGGCAGCACACTGTGATCAAAGAGCACTTAATCGAGCGTGTGAATTCCTTGTTGCCGGAGAGTGATCAAGCGGCTGAGGTGCTGAACAATATGCAAAAGATGTCAGATCTAGATTTGATGATTGATTATGCCAGTCAGCTAATTAATGCCCATCCGACAATTCAGCGGAAAATTTATCAAACGTTGAATGTTGAAGAAAAATTGGCTCTTTTTGATGATCTGTTTTAAAGATGATCCAATGCCAATGCTTCAAAAGGCTGTAGAAATTCTAGCACATCTTTTTTCAGCTTAACTGCCCCACCCTCTACCTCGCTCTCAATATTTATCGGCAGTTGAGGGTCATGCAGTGATTTTCGCAGCAGGATCCACCCATTCGGCGCCATGACATGCACCCCTTCCTGGTTATTTGGCGTCAGCACCCAATCATGCTTTGACTCAACATACTGACTGAATTGCTCAAGCACTTGATCAGCATAGGCTGAAAAATTATCTTTCATAATCTTTGGACGAATTTCTAAAGCTTGCACAGGCTCTTCAAGCGGAGCGATCAATTCACCAATGGACCCGCTACCCGCAGCTTTTAACTTGGCCATCTTGACCAGAATTTTGGCTATTTGGTAGGCGCCGTCATCCAGAAAATAATTCTCTTTCAGAGCGCCATGTCCCGACGTTTCGAGAGCGAGCTGACTGTCCACTCCTTCATCATTCAGACGAATGGACTCGTTGATCACATTGCGATATCCACGCTTAAATCGATGGTGGGTTCCGCCCAGTGATTCAATCCACTTTTTCAACCCGCTTGAAGTTACGGAATCGGTTACAATGGTCGTTCCTGGATGTTCCTCTAAGACGATGGCGGCCATGAGAGCAATGAAACGATTGCGGTTAATCGGTTGACCGCTGGCATCGACGGCTCCGGCTCGGTCTACATCGGTATCAAATATAATACCAAAATCAGCCTCATGCTCTTGCACAGCCTGCACAATGGCGTCCATTGCCTCTTTATCTTCTGGATTGGGAATGTGATTTGGAAAATTACCATCGGGTGTTAGAAACTGGCTACCAGTCGTATTGGCCCCCAATGGCTTCAATACTTGGTCAGCAAAGAAACCACCCGCGCCGTTGCCGGCATCCACCACTATATGCAAACCGGTAAGCGGTTCGGTTGAACCAGTACCCGTTCTAATAATTTGAACGAGGTGGTTGCTGTAATCCTCCATCAGTGAAACCGGTGTAGTTTTTTGCAGCGGTTCAGCAGTAAGAAAACCTCTCTCTTCAGCCTTCTCTAAAATAGAAGCAATATCAAATTTGTCTAAACCACCCTGACGAGTAAAAAACTTTAATCCGTTGCGATTAAACGGAAGATGACTTGCGGTAAGCATAATGGCGCCGTCAAACCGATGGCTTTCAAACACGGTCGACATAAACATAGCGGGTGTTGATGCCAATCCACAATCGCCGACTTCACCACCCGCTAATTCAATCCCTTCTGCTACCGCCTTCTTAAGCGCGGGTGCGGATAAACGGGAATCATGACCAACAGAGATACGAGGAAGCTCTATTTCAAGCCTCTCTTTCACCCGTACTGCAAAGCTCCACCCCAATGTTCGAGCCACATCAGGTGTTAATGTGATGGGCTCGTCTGCAACGCCATCCAGTGCGACACCGCGAACGTCACTTCCATTCTGGATTGATTGCCAGTTCATTCAGGATCCCTGAAGCAGTTTGTTTGCAGCATTCATCACGTTATCAACCGTGAAACCGAACTTCTCGAGCAATACCTTATACGGAGCCGACGCGCCAAAATCATCTTTACCAATCATGATTCCCTTGCGTCCAATGTAGCGCTCCCAGCCAAAACTAGTACCGGCTTCTATTGCAATCCGACGGTCACACGCATCTGGCAACACACTTTCTTGATAGGCTTCATCCTGCTCTGCAAACAGTTCCCAAGAAGGCATACTAACCACACGAACATTCACACCGTTTTCTCCGAGCTTTTCACCTGCACGCAGGGCTAGTTCCACTTCCGAGCCCGTTGCGATCAAGATCAGATCTGGTATTCCCTCACCGCTTTGCCACAGGGCATATGCCCCGTGATGCAGGTTGTTTGCAGCCGGATAAACTGTTCGGTCTAGCGTTGGCAATCCCTGACGCGTGAAGAGCAGCGCCGTGGGTCCTTTTTTATTATGTAATGCGGCAATCCATGCTTCCCGAACTTCATTTGCATCACCCGGACGAATAACCGTTATGTTATGGATGGTACGCAGACTTGCCGTAGTTTCAATCGGCTGGTGGGTTGGTCCATCTTCGCCCACACAAAAACTATCGTGCGTTAACACATAAATAACCGGCACACCCATTAAGGCTGCAAGGCGTGCTGCCGGACGAAGGAAATCGGCAAAAACAAGGAAGGTTCCACCAAAGACACGGAGCCCCCCGTGCAGTTGAATGCCGTTCATTACACCAGCCATACCAAGCTCGCGTACACCGAAATGAAAGTTGCGACCTTCAAAGGCGTCTTTTCCAATATCAGCGTAGGCTTTCATGTATGTGTTATTAGAAGGCGCTAAATCTGCAGAACCACCTACCAAAAAGGGTACAGCTTCTGCCAATGCTTGAATTGTTTTTCCAGAAGATGCGCGGGTTGCCAGTGTTTCTCCGGCTTCAAAGGTCGGCAATAATGCATCTAGATCGGGCAACGTCTGATTAAGTGCCGCCTGCCATTCAGCTGTTTTTTCAGGATGTTCCGAGCTCCAGCGCGAATAGAGTTCATCCCATTCTGCTTCTACCGCTTCCATCGCTACAGTCCGCTGTTTAAAAATCTCTTTCACTTCGTCTGACACATGAAAACTTTCGGATGGCATACCAAGAGCTTCTTTGGTTAACAAAATCTCCTCATCACCCAATGGCGCCCCATGACAGTCATGACTACCCGCTTTGTTGGGAGAACCAAAACCAATAGTCGTATTACAGATGATAACAGAAGGCTTGGCATTTTCCGCCTGTGCGGCTTCAATCGCATCTGCAATCTGCTGTTCATCATGACCGTTAATTTCCAATACTTGCCAGTTGTAGGCCTCCATTCGTTTGGTTACATCATCGGTGTAGGTAATGTGTGTATCGCCTTCAATAGAGATAAAATTTTGATCATAAAAAACAATCAGTTTACCTAGACCGTGGTTACCAGCTAAAGAGAACACTTCATGCGATGCGCCCTCTTCGAACTCACCTTCCGATGCGATCACATACGTATAATGGTCAACTAATGCATCTCGCTCACTATTGAAGCGCGCTGCCATCATCTCTTCTGCAATCGCCATGCCAACACCATTGGCACAACCCTGACCCAGAGGTCCCGTGGTCGTCTCAACACCTAAAGCATGACCGTATTCAGGATGACCTGCGGTGCGCGAACCCCATTGACGAAACTGCTTTAATTCGTCCAGTGTCATATCCTCAAATCCTGCCAAATGCAGCAACGAGTAGTGGAGCATCGATCCATGACCCGCCGAGAGAATAAATCGATCACGATCTGCCCAGCTTGGGTTATTCGGATTATGTTTCAGATATTTCAGCCATAATACAGCCGCTACGTCAGCCATACCCATCGGCATACCGGGATGCCCCGACTTTGCCGCCTGCACACCATCCATGGAAAGGGTTCGAATCGTATTTGCTACCAAGTTAATGTTCATATTTTTTCCTGTTATATATTTTTAAATGGATGCGTTCTCTTCCACGCATTGATTATCTTGAGTTATTAGATCTACATCTTCTTCTACACAATCAATCCAGCCTCCGCCGAGCACTTCACTGCCATCATAAAACACAGCAGCTTGTCCCGGCGCCAACGCAAACTGAGGGTCATCAAATCGAATATGTATGCGTGAATCATCCTTCTGTACCGTAAGCGTCGCACTAGACCCCGCGCTTCGATAACGAGGCCGAACGACACAGCGCATTGATTTTTCGATTTTTGTATGAATCCAATGCCCGTCCCTCACCAGACAATTGCGCGAGAGGACGCCGGGGCGCGGCGCAATCTCTACACAATTCTCCTCTTTGTTCAAGCGCCTCACATACATACGCTCGCCCAGCGCAACGCCCAAACCGCCTCGTTGTCCCACTGTAAAATGATGAAGTCCTGCATGCTTTCCAACCACACGACCTTCGTGATCCACAATATCGCCCTCAACCGCTACGGAATCATCCCGCTGCTCTACAAAATGAGCCAGCTTGCCCTCCTCTATAAAACAGAGATCTTGGCTATCGCCTCGTGACACAATAGGCAGCCCTCTCTCTTTCGAGTAGGCACGCACTTGCGGCTTAGGCAACTCCGCAAGTGGAAACAGGAGATGCTCTAGTTGGTACTGATTCAGTCGATGCAAAAAATAGGACTGATCTTTTTCCGGATCTTTTGCACAGAAAAGGCGGTAGAATCCTTCCTCGTCTCTCTCCACGCGCGCATAGTGACCCGTTGCCACCGCATCGCACCCCAACTGCTCCGCCCGCGTCAGTAAAAAACCAAATTTAATAAAAGCATTACACTGAATACAGGGCGAAGGAGTCTCTCCGGCCACATACCCCTCAACAAATGGATCGACAATCTTCTCCGCAAACAATTCCTGAGCATTCACCACATAATGCCGAATATCTAGAAAATCACAGACCGAGCGCGCCCGCTCCACATCTTCCAGCGAGCAACAACGTGATCCCTCTTTCCACATGTGCGCCGTCAGCCCAATAACTTCATGCCCTTGATCGACAAGCATAGCTGCCACGGCAGAACTATCCGTTCCACCGCTCATACCCACTGCAACACGCATTTTTGACGATTTTCTCTGCACCCCGCAAAACCTATCGACTCCCCTTCAGCAATGCAATAGACATTTCTGGTTGTTACGTTGAAGTTTTATTTAGGAAAGAAATCCGATCGGTTTGATTTATAATCTATAGGTTATGGTTTGACAGTTTGGGCTGAAACCTATTTTCTACACCCCTTTACGAACGAAGGAGAGCAACCATGTCAATGCACAGCAGCTTAAAAGGGGCGGCCAAAATCGTGACCAAGCGTAACGTTTTGAAGCGGTTTGAACGCGTAGAAAGCTTAAAGAAAGACGGACGCTGGAAAGAAGGCGATCGCGCTTTCGGTCTGCCTAAGACCAAGCCAGAAGAATAAACCAAACTCTTTTACGGATTCTAGGCACCTACGCGAACTGCATAGGTGCTTTTTTAGTATGAAACCTCAGCCACCCATTCGACTCCAGAAATTTATGGCTGACTGCGGCTTAGGCTCTCGCAGATTCTGCGAAACACTCATCACAGCCGGACGAGTGAAAGTTGACGGAAAGATCATCAGCGAGTTGGGTACTCGTGTTGAACCCGGACGCCAGAAGGTGGAATGCAACGGCGTTTTATTAAACATTGAACCACCTATTACCCTCATTCTCAATAAACCGCCCAAAGTCATCTGCACCTCTGATGATCCGAAAGGACGCACCACCGTACTCGATCTGTTGGAGGATCTTCCGGAACGAGTTTACACCGTTGGCCGGCTCGACTTTATGAGTGAGGGTTTAATCCTTGTTACGAATGATGGTGAGCTCACGCATCTACTCATGCACCCCAAGCATCACGTTGAGAAAACATATCAGGTATGGATCGATAAGCCGTTGGGACATTATCAATTGCAAAAAGCGGTTAAGGGTATTCCCAACAAAGGCGAAGTATTGCGCGTAAAATCAATCAACGAAGGAACGCATACGCGGCAAGGTGTCATTCATACCATCGTTCTTGAAGAGGGGCGAAACCGTCATATTCGCCGGCTTATGGAGCATTTTGAGCGAAAAGTATTCCGTCTGCAACGAACCCATTTAGGTCCGCTTGCTTTGGACAATCTTAAACCGGGTGAATGGCGACGCGTTAAACCTGCAGAAATGAAGCTTTTACGACAGTATATGGCTAAAAAAGCGATTGACTCCGAACCGGAATAACATCAGCTTAAACGACTATTTGTAAGGCAAACAGGAGAATATTATGAGTCAACTTGAAACAAAATGTCTACACGCCGGTTATGAAAACGCCGAGCCCACAACAAAATCTCACGCCGCTCCGCTCTACCGGACCACTTCCTATCGTTTCGATAGTACTGAGCATGCCAATAATTTATTTACCCTCAAGGAGCTGGGTAATATTTACACGCGATTGATGAATCCAACTACCGACATTCTCGAACAGCGCGTTGCAGCTCTCGATGGCGGTGCGGCGGCCCTTGCATTGGCATCAGGAACAAGCGGCGCATTCTACAGCATCATCAACCTCGCAAAAGAGGGCGACGAGATTGTTTCCGCCAATAACCTCTACGGAGGAACCTATACACAGTTTAACGATATTCTACCCTCTATGGGAATCAAGGTAAACATGGTTGACCCCCTCAACCCTGAAAATTTTGCGGCCGCGATTACCGACAAAACAAAAGCCCTTTATTGTGAAGTAGTTGGCAACCCTCTACTTGATTTGGTTGACCTTCAAGCCATCGGAGACATCGCGCATGCACATGGTCTCCCGCTTATTGTCGATGCAACCTTTTCAACACCGGCTCTTTGCCGTCCCTTGGAACATGGTGCAGACATTGTGGTTCACTCCTTAACAAAATGGCTCGGCGGACACGGTACAGTTATTGGCGGGATCGTAGTGGATTCAGGAAAGTTTGACTGGACGACGGGTAAACACCCCCTTCTCTCAGATCCAGAACCCAGCTACTGGAACACCAGCTTTGCCAACGATCTCGGCGATCTGGCTCCCCTCGCCTATATTTTGCGCATGCGCTTGATCCCCTTACGCAACCTCGGCGCTTGCATTTCGCCTGACAATGCATGGCAAGCACTTCAGGGAATTGAGACATTGCCGTTACGAATGGAGCGTCATTCGGAAAACGGTCTCGCCGTAGCTAAGCATCTTCAAAATCACGACAAAGTGGAGTGGGTGCGTCATCCTTCTTTAGAAGGTGACAGTTCATACGAACTTGCCCAAAAATATATGCCAAACGGTTCAGGAGGCATGGTTGTCTTCGGTGTCAAGGGCGGTGCAGAAGCGGGTCGTGCATTTATTGAAAACCTCCACGTTTTCTCTCACTTAGCCAATGTAGGTGATGCACGCAGTCTGGCTATTCACCCAGCTAGCACCACGCATTCACAACTGTCGGAAGAGCAGCAACTCAACGCCAGAATTACACCTGATCTAGTGCGTCTTTCTGTTGGTATTGAACATATCGACGATATTCTGAAAGACATTGATCAGGCGCTAGCTGCTATATAACTGATCTTCGGATCACGAAGGAGTGCTTCATGCACATTGAGAGCCAGTTCTACACCTACGGTGAGCAGGAGGCTGACCGCCTGTTGCTTCATGACGGCACGTCCTTCGGCCCCGTAACCTTAGCTTATGAGACCTACGGAAAGCTAAATGCCACACAGAGCAATGCTATACTACTGTTTCATGCGCTATCCGGCTCGCAACATGCGGCTGGACACAATCCCACCGTAGAAGGTGTTGGCGAGCGCTGGACTGAGGAGTGCAAAACAGGATGGTGGCAGGATTTCATCGGTTCCGGTAAGATGCTTGATACGGATCAATACTTTATTATCTGCTGTAACTATTTTGGCGGTTGTTACGGCACCACTGGACCAAGTTCAACAAACCCCGCAACAGGCAATCCCTACGGTGGCGATTTTCCTCAACTACATTTCAGCGATGTTGTAGATGCTCAGCTCCCCCTTTTCGATCATCTTCAAATCAAAAAATTTCATGCTGTTATTGGATCTTCGCTCGGAGGCATGATGGCACTTAATTTTTCAACGCGCTATCCAGAGCGAACCGAGCGCATCATAAGCATTGCCTGCGGATTACGAGCCCCCACCCTCACCAAGGTTCATAATTTGGAGCAAATATTAGCCATAGAAAATGACCCCAATTTTTGTAACGGGCATTACTACAATGGCCCGATGCCACTGCGCGGTCTGGCGCTCGCTCGCATGATCTCCCACAAAACGTTTGTTTCACTGGCCGATATGGAAGCGCGTATGAGCAACCGTTGCGAACAAGAGAAAGATGAGTTCTCGTGGTATAAGATTCGCACGCCACTTGAATCCTACATCCTGCACCAGGGACGTAAATTTGTGCAACGTTTTGACACGAATACGTATTTAAATCTCATAGCTGGCTGGTCAAATTTTGATCTGGCGCTGGATACGCAAGCTACATCTGACGACTCTATTTTTGAAGCCTGCCAGCACCAAAAACACCTCGTATTCTCAATTGATTCGGATTGTTGTTTTTATCCAGAGGAACAGCAAGAGTTAGTGAGATCTCTGAAAGCTTGCCAGGTCGACACAACGTATATAACGGTTTCATCTGAAAAAGGTCATGACTCTTTTCTGCTGGAACCCAATCTCTACCATACATTTATTAAGGAGCATTTAGCATCATGATTGCGCTTCTCTCTCCCTCCAAAAGCATGGATATGGAAGTCCATACAACGGCTCACTCAACACAACCAGAATTTCTTAAGCAGTCAGAAGAACTCGTTCAACAGTTGCGAACCTTTAGCGTAGACGAGCTCGCCAATTTTATGGATATCAGCACAAAATTGGCGCAGATCAATGAAGAGCGCTTTAAAAAATGGAGCACTCCCTTTACCACTAATAATGCTAAGCCAGCTATGCTTGCCTTCACGGGTGATGTCTACGATGGGCTTGAATCCACTAGCCTAACCGAAGAAGATTATCAGTATGCGCAAGATCATCTTCGCATTCTCTCCGGTTTATATGGCATCCTACGTCCCTTAGACCTGATTCAACCCTACCGACTCGAGATGGGTCGTCCGCTCAAAACGGAACATGCAGCTAACCTTTATTCCTTCTGGAAAGACTCTATTTTCGAACATGTATCAGCGCTAACTAACGAGCCAATTATCAACCTTGCCTCACTCGAATACTTTAAAGCCGTACCCAAAAATATGCTTAACAACACCATTATTTCACCCGTGTTTAAAGATGAGAAAAACGGCCACTATAAAATCATTAGCTTCTATGCCAAAAAAGCTCGGGGCTTGATGGCGCGTTATATCATTCAAAACCGTGTTACCACTCTTCCACAACTGCTGGACTTTAATTTAGGTGGCTATCAATACAACGATTCACTCTCTAAACCGAACGAACCCGTCTTCACTAGAACTGAATCTGACTCATGATCTACGCCATCTTAGGTGATATACACGCCAACCTTGAAGCGCTCGAAGCCGTTATTCAGGATGCGCAAGAGCAAGCTGTTAGCTGCTATTTATGCACCGGAGATATCGTTGGATATAATGCTGACCCGTCCGCCTGCTTAGCAAAACTGAACGAACTAGACGTACGTTTTGTAAAAGGTAATCACGACCATTACTGCAGCACCTCTTTGCCACTGAATCAATTTAATCCACTTGTACGCGATACATTGCAATGGACCCGAAAGCAACTGACTGCCTCAGAAAAAAAACAACTGAAGCAGGCTCCCTACAAATTAGATATAGATAATTTCACGCTGGTTCACAGCTCCTTGCATCACCCCGACCAATGGAATTATGTTTTCGATCTAGAAGCAGCAAAGGACCATTTTCGAAACCAGTTCAGCCAGATCTGCTTTATCGGACACAGCCATATTCCAACAGCATTTATAAAAAACGGTAAGATCGAGCAGGGAAATTATCATACACTTTCAATCAATAAGGATTATCGCTACCTCATTAATGTCGGCTCCGTTGGTCAACCTCGTGACCGCAATCCCGATGCGGCTTATGTCATATACAACAGCTTACTGAACAAACTGGAATTACGTCGGGTTCCCTATAACCACCAACTGACAAAAACTAAAATTCGCGAAGCCGGACTTCCGTTTCGCAATGCTCTTCGGCTAGATCGAGGTCGTTAATGAATACACTTTTTTATGATGGAAGCTGTCCCGTTTGCATAAAAAATAAACGCATACTGGAAAGATACAACACGCATAACACCCTTCAGTTTATTGATATACACGATACGGAATCGATCCGAAAATTTCCAGAAATTGATCCCCGACAGGCAACCGGAAAAATTCATCTGGTTGACCACAATGGACAGCTTAAAGTTGGCATGGAAGCACTACGCGCTGCGTATGCGGTGGTAGATCGAGGGTATTGGCTTACCTGGACCAACTGGCCTCTTATTAGACCTATGGCAGATCAGTTCTACCTGTTGATTGCAAAAAATCGACAACGGATCAGCCGCTGGCTACATCTCAACAGCCACACCTAATCGACTCCTTACAAATTACCCGTTGACACAAGGACACTCTCTAAATCAACATTGGAGCAGAAAGGATGGATATTACTATGCCACCAGCTTCGGCAGTCAAAATCTTCGTACTCGACACAAACGTTATTCTTCACGACAGCAACTCAATCCACCAATTCGGAGAACATGACATTGTTATTCCGATTACGGTACTTGAAGAACTCGACAACTTCAAAAAAGGTAATGAATCTCTCAACTTCCATGCTCGTGAATTTGCCCGAACTGTAGACGGCTTGAGCAGCGATATGCTCTTTGGTGACGGAGTCTCTATTGGTCCAGGCAGAGGACGCATCAGCATACGTCTCGACGCGGAGTTCGATGAAAAATTAGCAGATAATTTTACGGAGAAAAAACCCGACCACCATATTCTCAACACAGCCTATCAAGTTTCAAAGGAACATCCCGAACGGCTTACTATTCTCGTCACTAAAGATGTCAATCTGCGCGTAAAAGCGAAAGCAGTCGGCCTTATGTCTCAGGATTATAAAAACGACCATGTAAGCGACATTCAGCGACTGTATACCGGCTCACGATCACTAGAAAATGTTGAGGCCGACCTGATTACAGAGATGTATAAGCCTCCCTATGAATTTTCTGTTGACGAGCTCTCAGAAGGTCATCCATTTGTGCCCAATGAGTACTTGATTCTGCGAAGCGATCATAAATCTGCTCTCGCCGCCTACGATGACGAACGAAAACTCATCCGGCACGTAGACAAAATTCCAGCATTTGGCATTACGCCTCGAAACTCGGAACAAACATTTGCCCTTGATGCCATTCTTAATGACGATGTGCGATTGGTCACGCTCTCCGGTCGCGCCGGCACCGGCAAGACACTTCTTGCCCTCGCCGGTGCGTTGAAGCGAAAAAAGTGCTACCGCCAAATTCTAATGGCTAGACCCATTGTGGCGCTCAGTAATAAAGACATCGGATACCTGCCGGGTGACATTCAATCAAAACTCGACCCCTACATGAAACCGCTTTTCGACAATCTTGGTGTAATCGAACACGCAGAAGGCAGCACAAAAAAGAGCCAGGTTTCCAAACTCCTTGAAGATAATGTACTTGTGATCGAACCACTCTCATACATTCGTGGACGCAGTTTAGTAAAAACTTTTTTCATTATTGATGAAGCGCAAAACCTAACGCCGCACGAGATCAAGACCATCATTACGCGTGCAGGAGAAGGCACCAAAATTATCTTCACGGGCGACATCTTCCAAATTGACCACCCCTATCTCGACAGTCATTCAAATGGTTTATCCTACTTAATTGAAAAAATGCGCGGACAACGACTCTACGCTCACGTGAACCTCACGAAGGGAGAACGCTCCGAGCTAGCCGACCTTGCCGGTTCTATTCTCTAAGAATATCGTTTCAACTCAAAATGCAGCTTACGGATATTCATCTCCGAGTAAGTTCCTTCTATTTTACGAAGCAGAGGACCACGCATCCGCGATAGCTCAGAAAGCCATCCCGCCTGTTTCACAAAGATATATAGGATACCCTCCCTGATAAAAGCAGGTTCACTCTGCATCGCAATCGGTTCTCCCACAATAGATGCCCACTCTTTTTTAAGCGTCCGTATCGACTCTTGCAATGGTTGATCTAATCCGTCTGCCACCGCTCCGAGCAGATCCTTTAATGCCATGATGTCACGGGCTGGAGCAGGCGGTTGATCAAGTTGATAGCGCACCCGATCCAACTCCCACCGGTCACGATTCACTTTACGATTCCGCGGCTCTTCCATCGCTCACCCCGTAACCTTTAACGAAGATGCAGATACTAGCTTGTCCTCACGCAATTACTTCTCCCATTGCTTCAACTGCATTACGAAAGAGCAACAATCCCAAGCCATCCTCTGGAAGCACTCCCTTTCGCTTCTGCACATCCCATTGAGGATGATTTTCGGGAAAAAGATATGCTTCTGGATGAGGCATCATACCGAAAATACGACCACTCGGATCACACAAGCCTGCTATGGCATGTAACGAGCCATTCGGATTTGCAGGGAACTCCATTGTCGGCTCATTGTTTGCATCAACATAACGCGCGGCCACGCAACCCTGCTGTTCCATATTCTCTAGCACACCATCATCAACGGTAAAAATTTTCCCTTCCCCATGACGAATCGGTAATGGAATCGTTCCTAAGCCCCGCGTAAATACCGAAGGTGAATTCTCTTCAAAACGAATATTTACCCAATAGTTTTGAAAATGCCCACAATCATTCTGCATTAATGAAATTTTCGGGGTAAAATATTCTCTTTCAGTTCCCGGCAGAAGCCCCATCTTTGTCATTACCTGAAAGCCATTACAAATCCCAAGGATCAGCTTACCTGACTCAATAAATGACTGTAAGCGTGGTTGCAGATGATGTTTGATTCTCTGCGCAAAAACATGCCCACTCGACATATGGTCACCGTATGAAAACCCACCAATAAACATCACTCCATCACATGCATTCAACTGATCTGGATTGGTTAACAGGTCGTTTACATGCACTAGACATACGTCTGATCCTGCTCGTTTCCAAGCCTCGGCAGACTCCGCCTCACAGTTGACTCCGTATCCCGTAATAATCATTACTTTTGGCTTACGCATTAAACCGCCGCCTTCCGTATATCATTCAACATAATAGCCGCAGCTGCCACTGGATCCTCTGCCTGAACAATCGGCCGTCCAATAACCAGATGCGTGGCTCCCTGTTCAACCGCAAAAGAAGGCGTTGCCACTCGCTTTTGGTCACCGACATCCCCAGTCGGCATCCGAATACCGGGAGTCACTAGTAACGCATCCGGAAATGCTTCGCGCAAGGCACGCGCTTCGTGCGCACTCGTCACCAACCCATCAATACCTGACTCAATCGCCAATCGACCGAGTGCAACAGCCTGCTCTTCCACACTCCGCTCAACGCCCAGGTCTCGGAAATCATCTTCATTCAAACTGGTCAGCGTAGTAACCGCTACCAGCTTCGGAGGATTTGCACAGGAGGCCGCAGCCTGCGCCGCTTCTTCCAGCATCGCTCTTCCGCCTACTGCATGAACCGTCATCAAATTGACACCGTGAGCCGCCGCTGTCTTCACCGCATTACCAACTGTTCGCGGAATATCATGTAACTTTAGATCAAGAAAAATGGACTTGTTAAGCTCTTTCAAGGGATCGAGCACCGAGGGTCCCTCAGAACAGAACAACTCTAAGCCAACTTTATACCAGCCTATGTCATCTGACATCATCTGCAACTTTTCACGCATAGCCGCTCCAGCTGGAACATCTAACGCAACTATAACCTCTGTCTTGTTCATTTTTTTATCACCTCAATCCACACTATAATCAACTACGGCTCGATCGCATACCAATGAACGAACAAAACTGACCACGTCAAGGTGTGCCGGATCATCTGCATAGGCACGATACGCCACCTCATCCTCAAAACCCGTCGTTAACACAACATCAAAAGCAGCGTCGCCCTCTGCCAGATTCAACCCTACCTCAACAGACTGCAATGAAGGCACCAATTCTAGCAACGCTTCCAACTGCTCTTTCATCTTTTTTTTATCGCTATCGTCTACTTCCGGTTTAAAGCGCCACATCACCACATGTTTAAACATACTAACCTCCTAAAGGTTGCAATAAAATCATGCGCTACTTAATCCGCAAAGCAGAAAGTGAACAGCTTCGGTTTTAATAAAACTTGATCGTCTCTGAATGCTGTGTCTCACTACGTCCCGCATGAACAAAAAAAAGCATATTTCCAAGTCGGATTCGCTTCCCTCACCGATGAGTCTGCACATAAAATATCCGTCAGAACTACCCGTATCCAATCGACGGGATGAAATTATTGAGACCATTCAAAAACACCAAGTTGTGA
Source organism: uncultured Kiritimatiellaceae bacterium (assembly GCA_964014015.1). Classification (GTDB taxonomy): domain Bacteria; phylum Verrucomicrobiota; class Kiritimatiellia; order Kiritimatiellales; family Pontiellaceae; genus Pontiella. The sequence goes on along the minus strand of CAXGYR010000010.1, from coordinate 17,013 downwards.
TTATTTGCGGGACAACAGGCTCAGGCAAGACAACCCAGCTACCCAAAATGGTGTACGAAGCCGGCTCCCAAAAAAAACAACGGATCGGAATTACCCAGCCGCGAAGGCTAGCCGCAACCGGTATGGCACAGCGAGTTGCAGAAGAGACGCAGTCCGAGCTCGGTAAACAGGTGGGTGTTCAGGTTCGTTTCGACAACAAAACAACCGATGAAACCATCCTGAAATTCATGACGGACGGTATTCTGCTCGCCGAAACCCGTAATGACCGCGCCCTCAATCAATACAGCGCACTAATCATTGACGAAGCACACGAACGCAGTCTCAATATCGATTTTTTACTCGGCTACATCAAAACTATTCTTCCCAAACGCCCCGACCTTAAAGTGGTAATTAGTTCCGCCACGCTCGATGCCGATAGCTTCTCTTGTTATTTTGATAATGCACCTGTTATTCAAGTCGAGGGACGTACCTTCCCAGTAGAAGATCATTTTTTGCCTCCAGCCAAAGAAGAAGAGCTTACGCAACACATTACCCGTGCCATCCAACAGATTAACGAAATCGATGACGAAGGCGATATCCTCATTTTTTTACCCGGCGAACGAGAAATACGCCAGGCCGACGAAAAATTGTCCGGCAAACGCTGGCCACATACTGAAATCTTACCGCTTTACGGCCGTCTTAGTATGCGCGACCAGCAACGCGTATTTAAGCCCGGAAAAAATCGACGCATCATTCTCGCAACCAATGTCGCCGAGACCTCCATCACCATACCGCGTATTCATTATGTAATCGACAGCGGACTGGTTCGCATGAGTCGGTACAATCCCCGAACCCAAGTACAAGGCTTACAGATTGAGCAGGTTTCACAGGCAAGTGCCCGACAGCGACGGGGTCGTTGCGGTCGAATTACCGATGGAATCTGTATTTACCTCTACAGCCAAGAAACGTTTGAAAATAGCGGCCGGTATACAGACCCCGAAATCCGTCGCACTTCACTGGCTGGCGTTATTCTTCAGATGAACCTACTCAAACTTCCAGCCATCGACCGCTTTCCCTTCATCGATCCTCCACAACACAACCGCATTGCTGAAGGCTATCGAACCCTCACCGACATCGGCGCTATTGATTCTAAAAGAATGATAACCCCCCTCGGTCGAGAAATGGCTCGCATGCCCATCGATCCACATCTGGCACGCATGCTGATTCAGGCGCGTACAGAAGGCATGCTAGCTGAACTCTTGATTCTCACCGCCTTTCTATCCATTCCCGATGTGCGCGAACGACCCAGCGAAAAAGCAGACGCCGCAGACCGTGCTCACAAACAATGGGTAGAACCCACCTCTGATTTCATCACCATTCTTAATCTCTGGAAACACATTGAAAATGACCTTGGGCATCGCCCCTCCCACACTCAACTCCGCAAATTCTGCACCAAAAATTTTATCAATTTCCGTCGTGTTCTGGAGTGGCGAAACCTCGTTAGCGATTTACGAAACGTTGTCAAAGAGTTGAAATGGAAGTTGCTACCAAACCAACCATTAGGTGAAATTAGCTACATCCCTCTCCACCGGTGCCTACTGGCTGGCATTCCCGCCAACATCGGATGCAAATCCGAAGACCGTAGTTTTGAAGGCGCTCGTAACCGCCGATTCCATATTTTTCCTGGGTCTGCCCTTTTTCAAAAGTCACCCCATTGGGTAATGTCATTCGCACTTGTTGAAACCACCCGTCTCTATGCCCGTATCAATGCCCAATTTGATCCCGAATGGTTAACTGAAATCGCCCCGCATCTCTGTAAATCCGTCTACGACCAACCTGTATGGAACGCTCAAAAAGGATTTGTATACGCTCGCGAAACGCACTTTTCCGGCGGCTTGCAGATTACAACCGGACGCCGTGTTCACTACGGCCCCATTCATCCTGAGCAAGCCCGCGAAATCTTCATCCGTGAAGCCCTGCTAAAAAACGATATTCAACTCGAGCATCCTAACTTAAAACCATTTCTAGCTCTACTATGGCAGGTAACGACACTCGAAGAGAAAGTCAGACGACCCGGCATGCTATTCAACGCCCAAAACACATTTCATTGCTTAGACAAGCAACTTGGGAGCAATGTCTACTCAAAATCTGCTCTTAAAGAGTGGCTCGACCAGCATCAGCTTGATATTCAGCTCGAACAGATTATTTTTTCCGATCGCGAAAAATTTAATCCGCAACAATATCCCGACCACCTTACGTTCGGCGAGCAGTCCTATAGCCTTATCTATACTTTCGATCCCGGTGAAAAACTAGACGGCATAGCCTTAGTCTCACAATCCAACCAACTGGCACAAATTCCTCTCAGTGGTCCCGACTGGTTAGTTCCCGGCTGGCTCCCCGAAAAAGTGGAACGACTTCTTAAAACACTTCCTAAACAAATACGCACTGCTCTTCAACCCCTCTCCTCCGTCGCAGAGAAATTTACCGCAATTCCGCCGGACTATGAACAATCTCTCACCCGTGCGCTTGCTCACTTCTTGCAACAGAATTACCAGCAACCCGTTGATCCAGATGATTTTAATGCCGACGCCTTACCTCCCTTTTTACAGATGAAAATAATCGAGATGAAAGGTGAGGAAATTCATACTATTCATCAAAAGCTAGATGAAAACGAATTACAAAAATCGACGCAAGATCGTGTCAATTCACTCTTTAAAAAATGGGAACTATCACCGCAAAACAACTGGCCCGGCGACGATCTTCCGCACGAATTAATATGCTCCGACCGCAAAAAAACGCGCGGATATCCCGCGCTATATGCCACCCCTAATGGCGTAGGCCGTCGCGTATACCGCTTTCTCATCGAAGCCGAAAATGAACACCAAACCGCCCTCGCTCAACTCTTCCGCTTTACCTATGCCGATCCCGTACACTACCTTGAAAAACGACCGCCCATCGCCACGTCCATGCAGCTTGAACTTTCCCTGCTGGATACCCATTTTCTGACTGATGTAACCGACCTAGCCATCATTCAATCACTCACCAACAACGCAACCCTTGCTATCCGATCTCCTCAACAGTTTCAACAGCAGGCCGAGCAAACCCGAGCCGATCTATATGAAACCTTCGAACAAATCGCTAAGCAGTTGAGCGAACTATTAAAGCTTCGCTCCGAGATTTCAGAGCAGCTCCAAATACTATCATGCGCCAGCGAAATTGCAGAAGATATAGAACTACAACTCGGTTTTCTCTTCCGCCCCGGATTTATTCGCACACCTCAGCTTTTGCAGCGATATCCCCGATATCTGAAAGCCCTAAAAATTCGACTCCAACGAATCCGTAGCAACGCACAAGCCGATCTACGCAAACAAGCAGATATAGAACCCTTCATAGACCGTCTTAGTGAGAAAATGCTTGAGACCGAGAATATCAATCAAGCGCATCGACTCATTGAATTTGCCATGTTTATTGAAGAATTCCGTGTCAACCGCTTTGCTCCTGAAATCAAAACACCCAGAAAAATATCCGCACAACGGCTAGAAGATATCTGGCAATCGCTTCAAAGCCATTGACAACAGAGCCATCACATTACAGAGTTGCACCATGTTACAGGCAGTTATATTTGATTTCGACGGCATCATTGTTGACAGCGAGCCTTGGCACCACCAAGCCTTCAACGAAACCCTTAAAGACGATCAGATTCAGATCGACTGGGAAACCTATCAGGAAATTTACATAGGATTTGATGACCGAGATGCGTTGAAAACCGCATACAAAAAAGCGCATAAGCGGCTATCTTCAAAAAAACTAAACGAACTCATCGAACAAAAAGCCATCATCTTTGAAGACTATGCCTCCACCGGAAAACTAACCCCATTTCCTGGCGTGATTGAGCTGATTAAAAGCATCCCTGTTCGAGTTCCCGTTGGTTTATGTAGCGGCGCGCTCCGCTCTGATATCGAGCCGATTATCTTGGCTCAGAAAATCAAGAGCTCTTTTAAAACGATCGTTACTGCGGAAGATACAGCAAAAAGCAAACCTGACCCCGCTCCCTATCTCAAAGCACTAAACAATCTAGAAATTAAAGAACCTAGCAACACCGTTGCCATCGAAGATACGCCCGCTGGCATTCGTTCCGCTAAAGAAGCTGGCATGAAAGTTTTAGCGGTAACCAACAGTTTTTCAGCGCAATATCTCACCGAAGCCGACGCAGTTGCCAATACCCTTGAACAGGTGAACCGCAAAACATTAGAAGATATGATTTTTTAGCGTTTACGAAACGAACAGCGTCCAATTGGCTTATCTAAAAAAAGTAGCTCAAAATCCGTACGTTCTTCTTCCGTCGGCTCAAACGCATCAACCTCATCAAAGCGATCATCCGCTCTTAGCAGCGCATATATCTCTTCGAAGTAAGGCAAGTGATCCGTTGCAACATGGAGAAGACCACCCGTACATAGTGATCGGTACAACGCATCCATGAACGCAGCATTAAAAAGCCGATGGTCATGATGCCGATCTTTCGGCCACGGATCCGGAAAGAAAAAATAGTAGGTTGAAACACGCTCGGCAGGCATTAAGTGACGAATTGCATAGTAGCCCTCCATCCGAAGCAATCTAACGTTCTGTCGATCCGCCCGTTCACATTTTCGCCCACTTCTATTCACCCGTACCAGTTGACGTTCAATTCCGAGAAAATTAATTTCTGGAAACCGTCCTGATCGCGCTAGCAAAAAACGCCCTTTGCCTGACCCAATATCGACTTCCAACGGTTGGTTGGGCTGGTCAAAACACAAACCAAAGTCATACGGTTCCAACCAATTCGGTGGAAAAACTCTTATTGTCGTCTTTTTTTTCGGTGCCATATTCGTCACATTTTTAATGTTTTGATATTTATCACAAGGAAAACCCATGGGAATTGCAGACCGAGACTACATGCGGGAGAATAACAAACCTGATCCTGCACCTAAAAAAAGAAAGATGGAACGGGCTCAGAATCAACCTAAACGGATAGACCGCTTACGATTTTTCCTCTGGCGCCTCTTTAACCGACGGTAAAAACCCCTTGCTCCCGCTTGACGCAACCATCGATCATCATTAGATTGTGAGGCTCTTTGATTGAGCGGGTGTAGTTCAATGGTAGAACCCCAGCCTTCCAAGCTGGTCGTGTGAGTTCGATTCTCATCACCCGCTCCATTTTTATCTCAGCCAAAAACTGAAATAGATATATATTCCCACAACCAACACGAGTGTGACAGCTGTTAAAACATAATCTATTTTTTTAGCTGTAGATCGAATTTCCTGATGATCCAAGCTCGAAAAAATTAATCCTTTTAGTGCGTCTGAGTCTGGTCTCGGCCCTGATAAAGAAGCCAGAACAACTACCCCCGCACTCAATAAAAACAGACAGCCAGAAGCATACAAAAAATTAAAATCGCCAATATCCGCCAAAATTAAAGGCGTCGAAAGTTTAGTTTCATCCAGCGTACTGAATTGCGCTTGAATAGCTAATTTCGCCATCCCTGCCACAAAACCAATAATCAAACCCCACTTAGCTCCATTGGCATTCACTCGACTCCAAAAAAGCCCCAAGAGAAAAACAGCTGTAATTGGCGGCGCAAGATATCCCTGCACACTCTGCAAATACTGATAAATTCCACCATCTGATATGCGGTACATCACCGGAATCCAACACATGCCCAACACCACAATAATCGTCGTGGCCACACGCCCCACCCCCACCAAATGGCGCTCGCTACGGTTCGGAAAAACTTTTTCATATATATCGACTGTGAACAGCGTTGCACAAGAGTTGAACAAAGAAGAGAGCGAGCTCATCAAAGCCGCCAGCAGCCCTCCAACTACCAACCCCCGCATTCCCGCCGGCAATAACTGCATAACCATGCTGGCAAACACCTGATCGCCATCCAACACCGACTCACCGTTTGTTCCATTCTGTTGATACGGAATAGCAAGAAGCTCCTTTTCATGTAATGCCCACCCAATAATCCCCGGCAGTAAAAAAATGAGAACCGGCCACACTTTCAAGAACGACCCCCAAATCGCACCGCGACGAGCCATCGTTAAATTCTTACCGGCGAGTGTTCGCTGCACAATATATTGATCTGTACACCAGTACCAGATACCGATTATCGGCGAGGCAATCAGAATACCCAGCCACGGGAAATCACCATTCTTCCACCACGGAATATCCGATCCTTCCACGACTAGCGGACGCCACAACGCCAACTCATCGGACCGCTCCCGCGCCATCTCAACCAACACATCCCATCCACCGAGACTGTCTAGCCCGATCCAAGTAATGCTAACGGATCCCACCAACAGAAGTAGTGCCTGAACAGCGTCTGTATACAAAACCGCTCTAAATCCACCGAAAACAGTATACACACCGGTAAGAATAACGGTCGCAAAAGCTCCAATCCAAAACGGACCCCAAACCGTGCCAAACAACGCTACTTCCATATCAGGGAGTAGCGTCTGAAAAACAAGTGCACCCGCATAGACCGTAACCGATACCTTCGTGAAAACATAGGCAACTAGAGAAACCAGTGAGAGAATCCAACGCACCTCACTACTGAATCGTTTCTCTAAGAATTCCGGCATTGTGAAAACACCCGCCCGGTAATAAAACGGAACAAAAATCCACCCCAACATAAGCATGATCCATGCGTGCATCTCCCAATGTGCCATCGCCATCCCCGAGGCAGCACCCGAACCTGCTAAACCCACAATATGTTCAGAACCAATATTCGAGGCAAACAGAGAGCCACCAATCGCAAACCAGCCGACATTCCGACCCGCCAGAAAATAATCAGCGGCTGTCTGTTGTCGCCGTGAAGACCACAACACAACTGCAGCTAGCCCCAAAAAATAGGCACCAATAATCCACCAATCTAAACCGCTCATCTTTTATCTCCAAATCCAGCCTGTATGCATATACTACTTTTTCTTTCCAACCCAAGCGGAAATGCATAGCATGAACGTTCTTTCTAGTCAGATAAAATAAGGTAGAGGGTAATATGAAACGACCAATCAACGCATTGAATTCAACTGTAATACTTAGTCTGTTTTTGTTTCACACTCAGGCTGAAACCGTAGCGCTTTGGAAAGATACCATACCAGGTACAACTACCGACCAAACGGAACAGATCGACTATGTAACAGAGGGAGACAATCGACGCATAACCCATACAAATCAACCCACTCTCGAGCTCTATCTGCTGAAAAACAAATCACCGCGACCATTTGTCATCATCTGCCCCGGCGGTGGCTATCGCTTTCTCTCAATCGATAAAGAGGGATTTGAAATAGCTGAATGGCTCAACAGCATAGGCCTGTCAGCTGGCGTGCTGACCTATCGCACCCCTAACAATCGTGACGGCGCTCTCCACGATGCAAATCAGGCTATTTTATTGAGTCGACAAAATGCCAAGGAATGGAATATCGACCCCACTAAAATTGGTATGATCGGCTTTTCAGCCGGTGCTCATCTAACCGCCTCCGCTGCACAGAATTCCCCGCGGCAAAACTTCAGCATACTGGTCTATCCGGCCTATCTTAATCAGAAAGGATCAACCCAGCTGGTAAAAGATATGATCGTTTCACAAGAAACGCCTCCAACTTTTATAACACAAGCACTGGATGATACTAACTTCTATCGAAGCGCGCTCGCCTACTCGCTTGCACTAGAACAACAGAACATACCCTTCGAGCTTCACTTTTATGCCAAAGGTGGTCATGGATACGGTCTACGTGATCTTGGAAAACCCGCTCACCAATGGACAGCACCCTGTGAAGCATGGCTCCAAAACCAACAAATTATACCCACTAATTAATCTAACATGTCTGCTAAAAAAAGACTCGATCAGCTATTGGTAGACCGACACCTAGTCGAAAGCCGCGAGCAGGCACAACGCCTGATCCGAGCTGGACACGTCCGTATCAAAGAACAGACGGCATCCAAACCGGGTCACCTTTACCCCGATGACACACCTATCGAACTCAAACAAACCGAAAAATATGTTAGTCGAGGCGGCCTAAAATTGGAAGCAGCCGTTAACCACTTCAAACTCCAGCTTTCAGGAAAAGTCGGTTTAGACATCGGTTCCTCGACCGGAGGCTTCACCGACTGCATGCTTCAAAACGGAGTTCGCCACGTCTACGCCGTTGACTGCGGAACCCATCAGCTTCATCAGAAACTGCGCGACGATGAACGCGTTATCGTAATGGAACAAACCAATGCCCGCTACCTGACATCCACTGACATACCTGAACCAATTGATTTCTGTAGCATAGACACTTCTTTCATCTCTCTCACCAAGATCCTTCCACCACTCAAGAATCTACTTAAGCCACAAGGCGAAATTGTCTCTCTTATCAAACCACAGTTCGAAGCCGGAAAACATCAAGTCGGCAAAGGAGGTGTCGTTCGTGACACCGCTGTGCATCAGGAAGTCATTGAAAAAATAGAGCACTTCGGCAGCCACGAACTAGGCTTTGAATGGATAAGTCACTGCCAATCACCCATTAAAGGTCCCGCCGGTAATATTGAATTTCTCGCCTACTGGAGAACGTAATCAACCCACCGGCACCGAATCGTCCACCGGCTTCACTTCTTCCCAGGCCTTATCAACAGCCGGAGCAGGAGTTTCCATCTCTTTAAGCGGATCAACAGCTCTCTCCACTGACGTAGGCAGCCTCTCTTCTCTCCCAGGACCCCTCTGTCCTGTACTGGATTCGAGCTGCTGTTCAGCATCGTCAATACCCAAGAACCCGAAAAGCCACTCGTGTTGGCTCGAACGGCTATTCTCAAGCCATCCGCTCATAAGCACAACCTCCACCGCCAGAATAACAACCACCAACAGACCCGCCACACCACTCACGGGAACCCAACGACGCTGTTTTTTAAAAACCATAAAAAACAGATAGCAGGCTCGCATCTATATGAACAGACAAAAGAGGTTGCCCCCCTTCGCACTTGACCCAAACCATCCCCTTCGGCATCCTTTGCCGCTTATGAAACCAAACGACTACAACGTAACGATGGATGCGCTCGTAAGCCTTTGCAAACGGCGCGGTTTTATTTTTCAAACTTCCGAAATTTATGGAGGAATCAACGGCTTTTGGGACTACGGACCACTCGGCGTTGAAATGAAACGAAACATCAAAGCCTGCTGGTGGAAATCCATGACCCAGTTGCGCGAAGACATCGTCGGCCTCGACAGCTCCATCATCATGCATCCCCGCGTCTGGGAAGCCTCCGGACACGTTGGCAACTTTAAAGACCCCATGCTCGACTGCCGGGAAACAAAAGGACGCTACCGCGCCGACCAACTTTTCGTCCTACGACACACAAGCGATGCCCACGCCCTCATGTTTGCTTTTCACGAAGGTGCGCCCGCACCAGCTGAAAAAAAAGTAAAGAAACTCGCCAAAAATGATATCGCTGATTACGAAACCGTTGCCCTGCTCGACATTCCGCTCGAAGCCTACACAAACCTAGTCGGCCCCGACACCAACGAAGCCGGAACACTCACCGAACCCCGCGCCTTCAATCTCATGTTCAAAACCTACGTTGGCCCCGTCGAAGAGAGTTCCAACGTTGCCTATCTCCGCCCTGAAACCGCGCAAGGCATCTTCGCCCAATTCGGCAACGTACTCTCCACAGTACGCAATAAAGTACCCTTCGGAATCGCCCAGATCGGAAAAGCCTTCCGTAACGAGATCAACCCCCGTAACTACACCTTCCGCTCCCGTGAATTTGAACAGATGGAGCTCGAATACTTCATCAAACCCGGCACCGATGCCGAAATGCACGAATACTGGGTCGCCGAACGCCTCAAATGGTATGAAAAAGTAGGCCTCCCCGAAGGACGAATGCAGCGCGAAATTCATGCCGACGACGAATTGGCGCACTACGCCTCCGCCTGCACCGACATTCTCTACGAATTCCCCTTCGGCACACAAGAACTCGAAGGCATCGCCGCACGCGGAAACTTCGACCTAACGCAACACCAAGAAACCAGCGGCAAAAAACTCGAGTATCTCGACGAAGAGACTAAAGAAAAATATCTTCCGCATGTTATCGAACCTTCCGCCGGTGTTGACCGCATCGCTCTTGCCCTGCTCTGCGAAGCCTACCGCGAGGAGTGGATTCCCAAAGACGGCGGCGAAGTACTAACCGCCGAGCCGGATGCCAAGCGTGCACCCGAAGGCTATGAAGCCCGCACCGTTCTCCGCTTTGCTCCCTGCATCGCACCCTACAAAGTAGCCGTATTGCCGCTCGTCAAAAACAAAGAAGAACTCGTCGCCAAAGCCCGCGGGCTCTACGAAATACTCTCCCGCCGCTGGAAATGTTTCTACGACCAGAACGGAGCCATCGGCCGCCGCTATCGCCGGCAGGACGAAATCGGTACACCCATCTGCATCACCGTCGACTTTGAGACCATTGAACAAGACGACTGCGTCACCGTTCGTGACCGCGACACGATGCAACAGATCCGTATCGCCATCTGCGAATTAGAACAATTCATCGCCGAAAAGGTAGATTTTTAACGAAAATCGATCGGATCAAGAGTAGAGAGAATCTCATTGGAGTTCTTCTCTTCAGTAAGATCAAACAGCGAAGCTAGCTCTACAATCGGCTGGCGCGCGCACCATGCACGGAAGGTGACGGCTGAAACGCCTCTACGCTGTAGATAAACACCGATCGGACTGGTTGCCAATCCGACCTCCTCTTCGTGTACCAAACGCTCTGCAAACCCTTCTAAGGGGCCCGCGCTACCGTGTACAAAATTATCACTGCCCGGCAGCTCTACCGGATAGGTTGCGAATAGCTGACCGCGCAAACTAGTGGGCGATGCTTTTGCTGCATTCGTCACGCCCAAAACGTCCTGTCGAAATGAGTTCCATGAACAGTCGTTTGAATCAAACTCAACCACCATGTAGTGCATCAGATTGTCGGGATGATTAAATCGATCGGCCATCGCCGGATAAAATCCATTAATCACATATGCATCAAACGCCTCAACAAACGTAGCAATCAAACCGGCCTGTACTTTAAACGTTTTGCCGCCCGCTAAATTTTTCTCCCACTCATCCAATACCACCGCCGTTGTTAACGATCTTTCAGCGATCAGCTGGTCGGTGCTCATTAGACGCCCCTGTGCAATTTCATCGTCCCACCCCGCTCCAAAGCGCTCTTTAAACCGCTCTTTGGCAGCCTCACCTACTTGTATTTCATCTAACGATCCTGCGCGGACAGCTTTGCTGTAGACCACATAGTGCTGATCCATGATCCCTCCAGCTTGCAAATCGGCACCCGTAACAGAACGATGCGTCCGCACATAGAACCGGCGCTCTTGCAAGAAAGCATCCACTCGTTCATACAAAGCGTCCGGCGATAGCCCATGCGATAAATGATAGACCGGTTTGGTGAAAATAACTGCCTGATTAATTGCCATGAGCATGTTCCTTCTCTTGATGTTCACCGATATGATCTACGCAATAGCAACCACCACAGACTGAACAATATCGAAAACCTAACTCGGGACGGCTCTTCTCCGTTGAACCGCACGTTGCGCATGTATGCCGCGTGAGCGTTTGTACCTTCTCAAAATCTTCGGTAAATACCTGCTTACGCTGTTTAGCCCGAACGCCCGCAATCAAATCTCCACCAAAGAAGAGCAGATACGTGATAAAAGCCGTTATCACACCCCAGCGCTGCCCCGCTGCAATCGCCCCAGCAGATGGATTAAGTAGCGTGAGCAGATAGCCAACCGCCGTCAGCCATCCCAGCCACTTAACCTTTACCGGTATGATTAAAAAGAGACGAAACGTTACATGCGGAAATATCGTCGCAAACGCCAGGAACACCGCCCCCAGAAAATAGGTATTGGTGACAATCATACCCGGATTGATGAAAGCTGAAATCACTGTGAGCAGATAGCCTACCCAGACAAACATATTATACTTGAACGTACCCCAATGCTCCTCAAGTGAGTTGCTAATCATGAAGAATACGTAGAAGGCAAAAAATAGAAAAAGCGGACTCAACGTTTCCGGCAGCATCATAAACGAGATCAAACGCCACCACTCTCCTCGATGCAGCACCGAACTTCCGTGGAGAAACAGCTGATCCGAACTGGTGCGTTCCGTCATCAGCAGCACGACACCAATTGCCTGTAGCCCAATCAAATAAATCGCAAGATTTGGAACAGCCCAGTTGCCGATTCGACGCTCAAGTTTCTCTAACCAATTCATATCCGATAACCGTACGTCATCGACTATATTTCACAACCCTGAAATCCCGCTGACTTATCAACCGTCGTCCCCACTTCCCGAATCGAACTAAAGGGAAAGAAGCCCGTATTATGTCCATCCGACCAATCTACCAAAATGGCATAATTGCCGATCAAGCTGACCTTCTCCGCCCGAATATCCATCGGCACCGAGGCTGGATCAAGCAACGGAGCACGTGTCATCTCATCCACACATAGCGCACAGTTACAGGCGCGGCGCAGTGCCGCATTGGAAACCGTAACCCGCTCGCCATCTTCAAAAACCAATGAAATGGTCTTCTCATCCGACTCAATCTGCGGAATAGCTGGTTGTTCCATTACCTTCTTCCCCAGTGCTCGAATGACCACATCCACCGTATCGTTTGCGACCTGCTGAGCTGCAACAGATTCGTACTCTCCGCTCAGCTTATGCGATATTGGCAACTCCGCTAACGTCTGCAAACCAAACCGCTCCTCCAACGTACGGGCACCCGCCTCACCAAATATAGAGTGCCGCTTTGAGCATCCGTCACACTCAAAATAGGACATATTCTCAATCACACCCAACACCGGAACATTCACCTTATCAAACATCATAATTCCCTTGCGCACATCCGTAAGCGAAAGCTGGTGAGGTGTCGTTACAATCACTGAAGCATCGATCTGAACCGCTTGAGAAATCGTCAGTTGAACATCTCCTGTACCCGGCGGCATATCGATAATCAGATAATCCAAATCGCCCCACAAAACGCCATGCAGAAGTTGCTGCATATACTGCGCTACCATGGGCCCCCGAATCACCGCCGGCCCATCACCCATCAAAAAGCCGAACGACATCAACTTCAGACCCTCCACCTCATTCGGGTAGAAGCGATTGTCATCCGTTGCCCGCACGCCCGGCTTGTGAATGTTGAACAATGTAGGAATTGACGGGCCATAAACATCGGCGTCCAGCAGACCAACTTTAGAGCCACGAGCCGCGAGCGTACGCGCTAACATCGAAGAGACCGTCGACTTACCCACGCCTCCCTTGCACGAGCTAACCGCGAGGATATATTTAACATCCTTCAGCCCGCTCTCCTCCGTATTCATCCGACGCCCCTCTTGCTTCCGCGCCGTCATCGTCACATTCACCCGCTCAACACCCGGCAGATCTCCAACCAAATCAATCGCCTGTTTTTGAAATACCGGGCTCAGCGGACATGCTGGCGTTGTTAGCTCAATCGTAAAAGAGATCACCGTAGGTTCGATCACCATATCCTGCACAAAACCCAACGACACAATATCTCGCTGAAAATCGGGATCAATGATCTTACTTAACTCGGCAAGCACCTGCTCTTCGGTAACCATAAACGTTCTCCTTAAATCAAGCCCAGCGCTAACAAGGCGGCGGTCGACATACGTTCCCGCGTCCACGGCGGATCAAACACCAACTCAATGTCCACATCTTCAACCCCCTCAGCATCCTGCACGGCCTGCTGGATGCGCCCCGGGATCGTTTCTGCTTCTGGACAGTTCGGCGCTGTCAGCGTCATGCGTACATAAACCGTGTGGTCTTCATCGATATCCAAATTATAAATCAACCCCAAGTCATAGACATTAACAGGAATCTCAGGATCGAACACCATCCGCAAATTTTTCACCACATCGAGGAACAACTCCTCGTTATGTTCTTCCAGTTTAAAACGCTCTTTCTTAGGTCGACCAAACATATCTTCTCCTACTCCGTTGAAATCTCGCCCTGTACTCGCTTCAGTGCCGCTTCAAACGTATGCCACGCCAGCGTCGCGCATTTAACCCGCACCGGATAATCCTTTACACCCATCAACACCGACAGCTTTCCGAGCGGCACGTCATCTGACGTCGTCACATCAGTCAACGCATGATGAAAACTGGTAAACAACGCCTCTGCGTCCGCCTCACTCTTGCCGGTCAATGCTTCCGTCATCATGGAAGCCGACGACGTACAGATAGCGCAACCCGCCCCCTCAAATTTAACCTCTTCAACAATCCCATTTGCGATCCGCAAATAGACATCAATTGTATCCCCGCACAGCGGATTATTTCCGTGTGCAAAGCCATCCGCATTATCAATTTTACCAAAATTTCTCGGATTCTTGTTATGATCCAGAATTACCTGCTGATACAGCTCGCGCATATTATCCATTAGCTGAACATTCCAATCACTTTTTTAACGGCTACCACCAACCGATCCACCTCATCAAACGTCGAATACATACCAAACGATGCCCGTGCTGTTGCCGGAACCCCAAAACGCTCCATGACGGGTTGCGCACAGTGATGCCCCGCCCGAATCGCAATACCCTCACCATCTAGCAACGTTCCAATATCATGCGGATGCACCCCATCCACCACAAACGAAACCAAACCAGCTCGCTTCTCCGCCGTACCCACCAGACGAACACCCTCAATAGCCGACAGTTGTTCAGTAGCATATGTCACCAGTTTCGCCTCATGCTCCGCGATCGCCTTCACGCCGACTTCGTTCACAAAATCAATCGCACAACCTAATCCCACCGCACCCGATATATTCGGTGTGCCCGCCTCAAACCGATACGGCAACGCATTGTACTCCGTCTTCTCAAAGCTAACCGAGAGAATCATATCCCCACCACCCTGATACGGCGGCATAGACTCCAACAGTGCCTCTTTGCCATACAGCACGCCAATCCCCGTCGGCCCATACAATTTATGCCCCGAAAAGACGTAAAAATCGACATCCAGCGCCTGCACATCCACCGGTGCGTGCGGCGCGCCCTGCGCTCCATCGACCAGTACCGGTACACCCTGCTTATGCGCCGCTTCGATCACCTCCGCAATCGGATTTACCGTTCCCAACGCATTCGATATATGCACCATCGCCACCAACCGTGTACGCTCACTTAGCAACTCGTGAAACGCCTCCATCTCCAGCTCGCCCCGGTCATTAATCGGCACTACCTTCAACACCGCTCCCGTCTGCTCACACACCAGCTGCCACGGCACAATATTGGAATGATGCTCCATGTGCGTGATCAGTATCTCATCACCCGCCTGTAACCGATTCCGAGCAAACGACTGCGCCACCAGATTAACCGACTCCGTTGCACCCCGCGTAAAAATGATCTCCTTCATCGAAGCCGCGTTCAAATAAGCCCGTACTTTTTCCCGCGCCCCATCATACAGATCCGTCGACTCCATACTCAACGTATGCACCCCACGATGAACATTGGAATACTGATCTCGATGCAGACGGCTTACCGCCTCAATCACTACATCCGGTTGCTGTGCCGAGGCACCGCTATCCAAATAGCACAACGATTGCCCATGCACTGCGCGCTCAAAAATTGGAAAACGGCTGCGCACCGCCTCCACATCATACGTGGAGGATTCTTCGCTCACTCCGTCACCTCCGCCAACCACGCTTGCACCAACGCCTCAATCCGCGGCTTAACAATCGAACACGCCACCTCATCCAGCACCTCATTCGCAAACGCAAACGTCAACATCGCATGTGCCTTCGTCGGCTCCACACCCCGCGTCTGCAGATAAAACAGCGCCTGCTCATCCAGCTCTCCAATCGTCGCTCCGTGCGTACACTTCACATCATCCGCATAAATCTCAAGCTGCGGCATCGTATTCACTTTCGCCGCCCGACTCAGCAACAGATTCCCATTCGACTGAATCGCATCCGTCTCCTGCGCATCCTCTCGCACTAAAATCCGACCGCAGAAAACACCCCGCGCCCGATCCGATAAAATGCCCTTATACAGCTCATGGCTCTGACACTTCGGCACCGCATGATCCATGAACATGTGCGTATCGAACACCTGCTCATCCTTCAGCAGATATAATCCGTTACAGATCGCCTCGCTCTCTTCGCCCAACAACCGACCACGAATATCATTACGCCCTAAGCAACCCCCCACTGTCACCGTATGGTTGCTGAATAACGCATCACCGCCCAGCTCCGACTCCAACGTCTGAAAATGAAACGCTGCCTCGCTCTCACATTGAATCTTATAATGATCCACCTTCGCGCCATCCGCCACGAACGCCTCCGTCACACCGTTCGTCCAGTAGCGAACACCCGACGCACCAACATACTCCTCAATAACCGAAACCGTTGCGCCCGCACCCGCCGTAATCAAATGCCGATAGTGAAACGCAGACTCCGGCGCATCCGCCAAGTGTACTACATGAATCGGCTGCTCAACCGTCACGCCCGCCGGCACATCAATCCATACGCCATCGCTAAACTGCGCCATATTGGCCAGCACAAAACCCGAATCACTGTCCGCCAACGAACCTAGCCGCGCATCGCCACAATCCAGAATCGACTGCACACGTACGCCTTCTGGCAACCCTGCCAGCGAGCTCTTTTCCGCCGACCACGATCCATTCTCAAACACCACGATCAGCTCACTCAACGCATCAAACGCCAAATCACTCGCTTGCCACGCCCCCCCAAACGCCACATCGTTTAACCGCGAAACATCCGTAAAACGCCACGCCTCCTCGCGAACCGTCGGCAGCCCCTTCGCTGCAAACGCCTCCGCCGCCTTCTCACGCCGACTCTTCACATCCATTAAACCGCCGCTCCTTCAAACGCCTCATAGCCGTTCTCTTCCAGCTCCAGTGCTAGCTCCTTACCGCCCGACTTCACAATCCGGCCATTCACCAACACATGCACAAAATCAGGCACGATATACTCCAGCAACCGCTGATAGTGCGTAAT
>CAXGYR010000009.1:0-41530 GCA_964014015.1 uncultured Kiritimatiellaceae bacterium | reverse complement strand
GGGGGGTGCTTACAATTTTCGGGAGGTAGAGTCGCCGTTGATTTTTGCATTACCAACGGGTGAGGGGTATAGCGAGGTGTTGATGGAGATGCCGGTGAAAGCGGAGTTATCGTTTGCACGCAGTGTGCAACGGGCGCGGTTTTTACATGAATCGGAGGATTTTTTTGATGATCCTATCGATGACTCGCCATCCTCGGAAATGCCGAATCTTCTGGGTTCTTTAAATGAGCCGGATTATACGGTGCTATGGAGCGAAAAACGAACCAAGCGGTTGCAGCTGAGTGGGGAGCTGGGGGAGCGGATTGATATGAGAAGGGTAGTCTGGCCGGATGTTGAGGGGGCGCGGGGGGTGTTACTTCGGGCAGAGGTGGAAGTTTCAGCTCGGGGTCGTGTGCACCATCTTTTTGTCGAAAAACCGTTGCAAGACAGCGCATTGAATATGCAAGTGGTTCGGTTTCTGTATGGATTGAAATTTGAGCCGGGTGCGGTAGCTTTGGGTTGGATTGAGTTTAGGGTATTAGGTGAGCGCTGAGGTATGAAAATTTCCTTATCGATGATGGTTATGTTATGGGTGGGGCTTCCGCTGTTGGGACTGGCGGTGTTGGCGTTAGTTGAACGTGTGCGATCTGGATATCGGCCGCTGCGTGAGCGCGAGCAAATACACTTCTGCGGTCACTGCGGGCATGTGTACGCGGTGCTGGTTCGGCGACCCATGGACCGCTGTCCTCGGTGTGGTACGGTAAATGATGTGCTGGCGGTGAATGAGCAGTCGCGCTTGTAATCTACTTGATTAGGTGAGGGGACCGCCGGGCTTATCCGTAATAAGAGTGTCTTGTTGTTCGATACTTGTATCGGGGTGATCGGCCATGTAGTGAAGGCCTCGGCTCTCTTTACGACAGAGGGCGCTGCGAATGATGAGTTCGGCGACGTCGGCGAGGTTTCGGAGTTCGAGGAGGTCGGAGGTGATAATGTAGTCGTCGTAGTATTGTTTTATCTCTTCGCGGATGTTGCGGAGGCGGGCGCGCGCACGGTTGAGGCGTCGCTCGGTACGGACAATCCCTACATAATCCCACATGCTGGTGCGGACTTCATTCCAGTTGTGTTCGACCACGACGGCTTCGTCGGAAGAGACGGCGATGCCTTTTTTCCAGAGGGGTATGGTGGCATCGAGATTTTCGGGGCGTTGGCTTTTAATCATGCTTAGGGCGGCTTGGTGCCCGCAAACAGTGGCTTCGAGCAGAGAGTTACTGGCGAGTCGGTTGGCGCCGTGGAGGCCGGTGCTGGCAACTTCTCCGGCAACGTGCAAGTTTTTGAGGGATGTGTTGCCGTGGACATCAGTGGCGATGCCGCCGCAGGAGTAGTGGGCGGCGGGAACAACGGGAATGCGGTCGGTGGCCATGTTGATACCGTAGCGAAGGCAGGCGGCATATAAGTTGGGGAAGCGTTCGCGTAGAAAAGGTTCGGAGCGGTGGGTAATGTCGAGATAGACGAAGGGGTCGCCTTGTTTTTTCATAATGGAGTCGATGGCGCGGGCGGTGATGTCTCGCGTAGCAAGGGATCCGCGAGGGTCATAGTCTTCCATGAAGGATCTGCCGTTTCGGTCGAGAAGCTGGGCACCCTCACCGCGGACAGCTTCGGAGATAAGAAAGGATTTGGCATCGGGATGGTAGAGGCAGGTGGGGTGAAACTGAATAAATTCCATGTTGCGAATAGTGAGTCCGGCACGCCATGCCATGGCGATCCCATCTCCGGTGGCGATGTCGGGGTTGGAGGTGTAGGGATAGACTTTGCCGAGACCGCCGGTGGCTAGAAGGGTGGCACGAGATTGAAGCGTGAAAATTTGGTTAGTAGTGCGGTTGAGAAGATAGGCGCCGAGGCAGTGATTGGGACCTTTTATTTTAAGCCAGCTGGTGGTGATGAGGTCGATGGCCATGCAGTTTTCAAGTAGGGTTATATTGGGGCTCTGTTGAATGGCTTGGTGGAGGGTGCTCATGACGGCTTGTCCGGTGATGTCGCCACAGTGGAGAATGCGGCGGTGGGTGTGCCCGCCTTCTTTTCCAAGATCGTATTCGGGTTCTTTGCCTTTGCGTAGGTCAAATTTGAGACCGAGTTTTTCTAGGGCTTTGATGCGGTTCTCTCCGTGCTGGACGATATGTTGGGTGACGGGTAGTTGGGAGAGGCCGCAACCGGAGTCGAGGGTGTCGTTTATGTGATCTTGATGGGTGTCGTTGTGGTCCATGACGCAGGCGATACCGCCTTGGGCGTAGAAACTGTTGGATTCGATGGCTTCGGCTTTGGAGACGACAATAACGCTGCCGTGCTGGCTGCATTCAAGGGCAGCAGATAGTCCGGCGAGTCCACTGCCTATGATGAGGTAGTCGCAGGTTGTGGTTTGTTGTTTCATCTCAACTGTATTCGAGGGGTTTGGTCTATGCTTACGCCTGCTGATTGGGGGTTTGCTGCATTTGTTCTCGCAGGCGTTCTTCAAGGTCGTATTGGTGGAGAGCGTTTAGGGTTTCGTCGAGGTCGCC
Source organism: uncultured Kiritimatiellaceae bacterium (assembly GCA_964014015.1). Taxonomy (GTDB): domain Bacteria; phylum Verrucomicrobiota; class Kiritimatiellia; order Kiritimatiellales; family Pontiellaceae; genus Pontiella. Next base: position 38,999 of record CAXGYR010000009.1, on the reverse strand, counting down.
TTCCATGACGCGATCTAGCTTGTAGAGTGTCAGGTTAATGCGGTGGTCGGTGAGTCGGTTCTGGGGAAAGTTGTAGGTGCGAATTTTTTCGGAACGGTCGCCGGTGCCAACCATGGATTTACGCTCAGAGGCTTCAGCTTCGGCTTTTTTTCGTTGCTGTTCATCGAAGAGCTTGGCGCGGAGCATCTTCATGGCGGCGGCGCGGTTTTTATGCTGGGAGCGTTCATCCTGACATTGGACAACCACGCCGGTGGGAACGTGGGTGATGCGGATGGCTGAGTCGGGGGTGTTTACGTGCTGACCGCCGGCGCCGGAGGCACGGTAGGTATCGATACGAAGATCTTCGTTTTTTATTTCGATGTCGACTTCTTCGGCTTCGGCAAGAACGGCTACGGTGGCGGCGGAGGTGTGAACGCGGCCTTGAGTTTCGGTTTGGGGTACCCGCTGGACGCGGTGGGTGCCGCCTTCGTATTTAAGGTGTTTGTATACTTCTTCGCCTTCGACGGAGAAGCAGACTTCTTTGTAGCCGCCGGATTCGGAGGGGCTGGCATCGAGAAGCCTGTGTTTCCAGCTCTTTAGGTCGAAGTAGCGGGTGTACATTCGGTAGAGGTCACCGGAAAAAATACCGGCTTCGTCGCCGCCGGTGCCGGCGCGGATTTCGATAATGACGTTGCGGTTGTCGACGGGGTCAGGGGGGAGTAAAGCGAGGCGAACGTTGCGCTGGGCGGTGGGTAGTTCATCTTCGGCTTCTTGTTTTTCGAGCTGAGCGATTTCTTTGAGCTCATCATCGCAAGCTGGATCTTGGATGAGGGATTGGTTGTCTTGGATGGTTTGCATGAGGTTCCAGCAGTGGTTGGCAGCTATGGAAATTTTTTTCTGATGAGCATAGTCGCGCATGCACTGTTTCATTTTATGCGGATCGGAGGAGATCTCGGGTTGGGACATCTTCTCTTCGAGCTGTTGAATTTGGTGTTGCAGCTGTTGGAGGTAGGTGGAATCGATATTCATGCTTTTAGTGGGTTTGAGGTGTAGATACAAAAAAGCCGAACAGGGGGGGCTGTTCGGCTGGGGGTTTTGTCGATGCTAGTAGGTGCCTTGTGAGAACCGCTTTTTGAAGCGATCAACACGACCTTCTGTATCGATAAATTTGGCCTGACCGGTGAAAAATGGGTGGCATGCTGAGCAGGTGTTGACGTGCATGTCTGCTACCGTTGAGCGTGTTTGGAAAACGTTGCCGCAAGCACAACTGACGGTTGCGAGTTGGTAGTTTGGATGTATGTCGCTCTTCATGTTTGTTCCTTTGTATATCGTAAGAGAGCTGGTTTCTATCGAATAGACGGGGGGGTGTGCAAGTTTTTGTTACGTGTTTTTTATGAAATTGATCTTTGAAGATAGGAAGGTGTCTGCGAGGTTGTATTCATGTATCGGTGTTTGGCTCATAAGTATGGTTTGTTGGGTGGGTTGTGGTTCTGTTTGGTGGTGAGCGGATTGATGACGGCGGGTGCGCGCGGCTTGACAGTTAGTCAGCTGGAGCGGTTGGATCCGAGAGGTGAGTCAACGAGTCGTTTGTTGGAAGTTTGTCGGGAGCTGTTGCGTAATGAGCAGCATGCGGAGGCGGTTCCTTTTCTGGAGGAGGCGGTTTTTCGGTTGGAGGACGATCCGGATAAGAAGGCACAACAGACGTTGGCGTTTTCGATGTTTCAGTTGTCTGATTGTTGGATGAAAATGGGTCGATACGATGAGGCTGGGGTGGGATTTCGGGGTTTTGCGGATTTATTTGAGACAGATCCGCAGGTTGTTGAGGCTCGTTTGTTGAGTGCGCAGTGCTTTAGTTTGGCGGGCTGGTGGGAGGAGGCAGAGGAGCAGGCGGCTTGGGTTTTGGCTCTGGATGTGGTGGGAGATGATGAGGGGGCGTCGGCGCTTCGGTTGTGTGCGGAGGCGCGGTTTGAGCAGCAAAAATGGGAAGAGGCGGTGGATCCGTTGCGAAGACTGTTACGGCGTAATTTGGCGGAGGAGGATCGTTCGCGGGTTTCGGTGATGATGGTGACATCGCTAGCACGGTTGAACCGGCTTGATGAGTTGTTTCGTTTTCTGCCGTATTGCAATCGTGTGGCGCGACATGAGCTGGGATTGAACGTGGCGCTTTTGGAAGCGGGTGATTATCAATTTCATAAAGATGATTTTTCAGCGGCATTGTTGCTGTATAGGGAGGTGATTCCGCGAGAGGAGTTGTTGGCATATCAGCTGAAGCGTTTGGCATGGCTAGAGGGGCAGGTTAAGCCGTTTGTTGCGGGTCAGGGTGTGTCGATGGAGTTGCATGAGAAGCGGCGAGATGAGTGGTTAGAGCAGGTTCGTGTGCAACGTGTGATGGTGGATAAGGTACGGAATTTTGTTGAGTATGATGTTGAATTAATGCTGCGAGTGGGGCAGTGCGCGCATCAGATGAAACGCCACTGGTTGACGTTTACGGTGTATGAGGCGTTAATGGAGCGTTATCCGGAGTCGGATCTGGCTGATCAGGCGCATTTTGCTTCGTTCGCGGTTATGCTTGATGAGGGGGATTGGTCACTGGCGAAGCAGGTAGGATATGCGTATTTGGATGAGCGGAGTGCTGGGTTGTTTTGGGATGATGCATCGTTGAATCTAATGCAACTGTTGATGCAGTTGAAGCAGGATGATGCAGCGGTTGAACTGGGAGATCGGGCATTGGCGGAGCGGTCGGACCATCGTTACCGGGATCAGATTTCGTTTTTGATGGGGACCATTTGTTTTTCCCGGTTTGAGTATGAAGATGCATTGGCGTGGTTTGAGCGGGTGTTGGGGGACGAACCGGAGCGAATTACGGAGGAGCGGGCGTCGTTCTGGAAGGGTCTTTCAATGCTCTATTTAACGCGGTTCGAGGAGGCGGTAGGTTGGTTTGAAGCCTTTTTGGAAAACGGGGCATATACGGATGAGGGGTTGCGAGAGGAGGCGTTGTATCGTTTGGGTATGAGTCGTTACGGAGCCGAAGATTACAGGGCGTCAGAGGAGACGTTTTTGATGTTTGTGGAGCAATATCCTGCGGCCAGTCTGGTATCGGAGGCGTATGCGATGCTCGGTGATTTGCGAGCGGCAGAGGGCGCTCTGGATGAGGGACTCTCTTGGTATGAAATGGCGTTGGAGAGTGCGGTGGGCGTTGCGCAGTTTTCGTATCCATTTTTTCAGCAGGTGAAGGTGTTGGAACTGAAGAAAGAATATGTAGCAGTGATCGAGCAGATAAATGGATATGTAGAGCAATGGGGGTTGTCGGGCGAGTTTGGTCGGGCGGTGGAAGCTGGGGCTGATGCGTATGTGGCATTGGGTGCATATCCTGAAGCATTGATGTGGTTATTGGATACGTTGGATCAGTTTGGTGTTGAGGAGCATGTGACGGGCATTGAGGTAGTTCAAGAGCGGTTAATTTCAGATTATAGAAATGAGTCCTTGGTGGGGTATCAAGATGTCATGTTGCAGTGGTTGGAGGAGCGGTTGGCAAATGCAGAAAAGGGTAGCGAAGTGTTGGTTATTCGTTATCAAACAATATTGGCTTCGATAGGTGAAGAAGCGCGGCGGGATAAATTTGTGGCTTCATTATTGAATGAGCAAGCGGTTCGGCTGGCAGGTTCGTTGGGGTTGAAGGTTATCGTTGAGCGTGCCCTAGCCGCAGAACAGTATGATTTAGTCCGGCTGGCAGAGGAGGAGATGATCCGTCGTAACGTTCGTTCTTTAGCTGCGCTAGAGGTGCGTGTGGCAGGATTGGATGCTCGGATTGCTACGGGGTTATATGAAGAGGTGAATGCGATCAGTCTCGATCTTCTAGAACAGTATGGGTATGGCATCGTGTTAACGGGTGAGGCGCGCATGCGGGCGGGGGATGCGCTGCGGTTACAGGGCCGCTATGAAGAGGCTATTACGGTTTATGAGGAGGTGTTGGGGGTGCGTGAGTGGCGAGGTTCGCTCACGCCACAGTTGCTGTTTGAGATGGGTTCTTGTCGGCAGTCGTTGGGTCAATGGGCGGAGGCGTTCGCTTGTTTTCAGCGAATTTACGTTTTGTATGGTGGTTATCCGGACTGGGTTGTTAAAGCGTACGTAGAAAGTTTGGTGTGTCTGGATAAGTTGGGAGGGCGCGAGAAGGAGATGGTGCGTACCTGTGAGGAGATGTTGAGCATTCCGGTAATAGCGGCATATCCAGAAGCGGAGATGGCTCGTGCGTATTTGCGCCGGTTGGGCGGAGGTGTGGAGTAATGAAGCGGCGATGGCTAATTATTTTGGGTGGATTGTTGTGCTGTGTGTGCGCTCCAGCCGCATATGAGGTGGATGTTTCGTTGGTAAGTGGGGCTATCATAAAAGCTGATAAAATTGAGCGGGTTGATGATTTTTTAGTGTTAGGTCCGAGCGATCGGCGAATATCGCTTGAAGTGGTGGAGCGATTGGAATTTCGCTTCAGAGATTTGAGTGTGGAAATGTGTGCATCTTTATATGAGAGTGGTCGTCTAAGTGTGCTGAAGAGTCGGCTGGATCAGTTATTATTTCCCTTGGTTGCTATGAAAGGAATTTCGAGTAATTTAGCGCCTTACTGGTATTGGTTGGTTCGAAGCGAGTACTGGGAGGGTAACCGAAGCGGCACGTTACAGGGTATTGAAGCGTTGCGGCAGGAAGAGGACACTTTGTGGGTTAGGTCGGCTGATATGTATGCCGTATTGCTCGCTTTGGATGATCGGGATCTTAAGCAAGCAGAAGCAATTTTTGGTCGGATAGAAAATCCAGATGAAGTTTCCGTTGCGATGAATCTTTATGTGCGAGGCCGGTTGGCAATGGCCCGGGGTGAGTGGAAAGAGTCATTGCAGCACATGGTTAAGATTGTTGCGTTGCATGGGCGGAACCGGGAGTGGTTGGCTCCGGCTCTGTATGCTGAGGCGGAGTTGTATCAGCGGCTAGGTTCTAATGATTTGGTGGTACAAGTTGTTACAGAGTTGGAACGGACATTCCCAGAGTCAGATTGGGTTGCTAAGGGTAGGGAATTATTGAATTAATGATGCGTTGTTTTTATATGAAAATGGGAAGGGCTTGGTTATGAGTCGATTGATGTTATGTTTTAGTCTGGTCGCAGGGTGTGCAGTGAATGCTGTGGCACAAACAAGTGGAAATACGTCTGGCGAGACGGTTTCGTTGGGTGCGTTGATTCAACAGGGTGGTTGGGCCATGTACCCATTGGGAATCTTCTCTCTGGCAATGCTCTATTTTATTATTCGCAACAGTTTGATGTTGCGTGAACGTTCCATGTTGCGACCGGAATTAAAGGATGAAATTGAGGCGTTATTGCGGCGGCGAGATACTGCTGGCTTACGCTCCTTGTGTGCCGCGCATGATAGCCTAATGACAACAGTTCTAGATGCAGGAATGCAACGGATTGAAGAGGCGGAAGAGTTTGACACGGCGCTGGTGATGGAAGCCGTCGAAGATACGAGTAATGAGCAGATGGTTGGATGTATGAAGCCGATCAATTATCTGTCGATCATCGGAGGTACGGCACCCATGTTGGGGTTATTAGGTACGGTGTCAGGCATGATCAAAGCATTTTCGGTTATTTCTCAGGGAGGGATGGGTGATCCAGGTAAACTTGCCGGTAGTATCGGTGAGGCGTTGATTACTACGGCTACGGGTCTAGTGATTGCGATTCCAGCGATGATGGCATATTTTGTGTTTAAGCATAATTTTATGAAGATTATGTCCACGATGGGTAGAATGGTGGGTCATTATTTGAATATATACCGTTTTGCAGAAAAACGTGAGGGTGAGTAAGTGCGGTTAAATACCTCATTCTTCGATGATGATGATGAGTTTAACATGGCTCCGATGATCGATATGGTATTTCTCTTGTTGATCTTTTTTATGGTTGCCTCGCACATGGTTAAGATGGATCGCACGCCAGTAGAGCTACCCGTTGCCAGCGAATCAAAAGTTCCCGAGCAGCGGGCAAACCGAACGCTTATCACATTGCGTTCAGTAGATCGCTCGGGTGAAAATATTGATATAGTAATGAATCTTCAAGTGATGGATGTGGATCAATTAAAGGAGCGGGTTGAGAGCGTTATGACGAAGGACGCAGAAGCGGTTATCTGTCTGCGGGCAGATCGCTACGTGAAACATCGGCATGTGAAGCAGGTACTGGATCTCTGCGCAGAACGAGGTGCTGTGGATATAATTTTTGCCGCATTCGAGGCAGACCTGTAATGAAAGCGTGGGTAGAGGAATTGATGAAAGAGCGGTCGGGTTTGCAGATTGCACCCCTGATTGATGTCGTGTTTCTACTCTTAATATATTTTATGGTGAGCGCGCAATTAAAGCGGCCGGAGGCAGATCTTGGTTTATCGTTACCGGGAGAAGTGTCGGTTTCGACGCAGATGGTTTTACCGGATGAACAGATCATCCAAGTGAATGCCGCCGGTGATATTATTCTGAACAATCAGGTTTTTTCGGATCCAGCAAAAAAAGATCTGGCTCAATTACAGCAGATATTGGTTCGTTACAAGAAGAGTGCTGAATCGTTGCAGCAGCCGGCAGCTATTGTAATTACTGCACACGATGACGCTTTTCATGAACGGGTGATCGATGTGCTTAACCTTTGCGCAGGAGCGGAAATTAAGCAGATCAGTTTCGGAGATCTTAATCCGTAATAGAAATATCGTTTCGGGAATAGCCGAGCGGGGCTAGCACTTTGTCCGTCGTTTTAAAATGGCATTTAGCTGTTTCAGCCAGAATGGAGGGTTCATTCTCTTTAACAAGTTGCTGGGCGGCTTTTAAAACATGCTCGGAGGCTCCTTTCGGAAGAGTCAGACCTTGTTTTTTTTCTAACTCCTTCAAGGCCATAACAAAGCCTGCCCGAGCTAAAATAGAGGCTGCGGCAACTGCTGGGTCAGATTCAGCTTTTGTTCGTTGTTCCAGTTTGATTTTTGCCCCTTTTTCCATCAATGCATTCTCAATACGACTCGATGGTCCGAATTTGTCGGAGAGCGCACGGGGACACGCTGGCACCTTGTCCAACAGGTTCTCAATAGCTCTGGCATGACCCCATGCAAGGATTTTGTTCACATTTCCAATTTTTTTATACATGCGATTGTAGGCTTTTGGTCCTATGGTAATGAGAGCAAATTCATCGTTGAGAACTTTACGTATCTCTTTTGCCAATAATAGAATTTTACGGTCTGACTGAATTCTTTTTGAATCTTGAACGCCAATCTCTTTTAACTGGTGGACGCGTTCGCTGTTCGTATATGCCGAAGCAATTACAAGTGGGCCAAAATAATCACCTTTACCACTTTCATCAATTCCCATGTGGGGTTGAAAGGATTGCGGATCAAGTTCCTGCTCATATCCAATTACGACCCGTTTCAAAATAGTCGGTTCCAAAACAAATTCAACCCACTCTTTAGCGCCTTTGCCTTGAACAAGAAGTTTGCCAGATTTGTATAAATTTATGCGGCAGCCCTGTTGAGATGCAGCAACTAACGTGTGCGGTACAGTAGCGCTCTCGTAATTCTTTTTCGCGAGCTCGCCTACGATCAAATTTTGTTCATTTATATTTAATGTAAAGGTGAAAGAATTTTGCATAGCCAATACCGTTATCTAACGGAATTCTAACTTTATTATGAAGCGTTATTTTATATTATAAAAAAATGTTAGCTTCAAAAAAAATAATGATACTTCTCCTATTATCAGCAATTAATGTATCAATTGCCAGTATCAAGCTTACTCATGATCAAGTAGCTGTGGTTTATGTGAAACATTCTGGTTTGTTCAATCGACACATTGATGAAAATTTATCGACATCTGACTGTGTTTCATTTTTACACCAGCATGGGATTAAGATGGATTGGCTGGATGTAATAATGAAAAAACAATTCACGGCTTCAGACATGGCTCAACTTGTTGGTCAGAGTTACTTATTGTTCTCTGGAAAACATAAGCAAAATATAGATGTATTAACCTTGCCAGCATCTTATCGAAGTTGGGGTGAATTTTGCCAAATTCACGGGCTGAACTATAAATTAACTTATAATTTTGTTGTTAAAATTGTAAAAAATTTAAAGAACTTTTAATTTGCACGGTGCTAGATATCGATGTAACGTCTAATAAATAAGTTACGGAGGAGTGTATGAATTTAAAATTGAGTTGTGTGCTGTTTTTGATTGTTACAATTACGTCTGTCGCATTGTCTGATAGTGTGAACGATGCGATTAATGGTGCTAGAGAAGCAATCGTTAGTGCTGAAAGTTATGTGAATGTAATCAGTGATGAAGAAGATATGAATTACATTGTATCCATATTGTCGGTTGCTTCAACGGATTGGGAAGTAGCACTGAAGGATCAAGAGGCGGTTCAATTATGTTTAAACAAAAAAGAGGGTGCATCTGGTGAGTTGCAGTCGGATTATAATATATTGATGAAAGTTAGTGCTCAATCAGCAGAAGTTCATGCAAACTCGGTTCGATTGGCGGCTGCATATGTTCAATTGATTGCACAGAAGGCCCAAGAAAATCTTTTAGAAAATGTTAGATATGCTATAAAAGAGAATGAAAAAATTAAACAGTTAGTAAGTGACAACGTTGAATACACGAAGCGTCAAGTTGCTTCAAAATACAGATGATATAGTTAGTGTAGAAATTTATAAGTTAGGAGTTGATCATATGAAAAATAAGTTAGGAATCATATTGGCGCTGACAGTGATTGTTGGCATGACTGTTTCTGCGCAGGACGCAAGTTCTATTAAGAAAAAGGCATTAGAAGACGCAAGCGCTAAGCTGGTAGAACTATCTACTTTTATAACAACCATGACGAAAGATTTAGCTGAAAAGTCGGCTGCCGACCCATCTTTCAGCCAAACCGAGGAATTCTCAGATCTTCAGAATCGTATTGCAGAGTTAAGAGAAACTCAAAATACCACGTTTGCCCTGATTCAAACATTAAATGAGGTTCCTGCAGAAGAGAATGCTGCCATAGATAGCATTGTATCCAATGTAAATATTGCTCATGGAATTGGTGAGGCTATATTTTATGGTCAACGCTTAAATGAAGTCTTAGCAATAAGCGAAGAAGCAAGCTCATTATCGGAGTTGGTTGAAGCTAGTAACGTAATTCTAACAGAAGGGGTTGCTGATGTGGATCAAGCTAGTGACGGGCTTGCAGAAGTTCCAAACATTTATAACAATCCTTCCCAAACAGAAATTTATCAAGCTGTTATCAACACACTGCATGTTGACTTCCGCGAATCGACAACGACTCCTGATGGCGGTGGATTCGACGAAAATGATGCCACACAGGTGTAAATTAAGAAATGGTAAATAACCTAGGAATTATAACGATGAAAAAAATTATTTATGCATATGTTATTGCGCTGTTTGTTATCTCCAGTGGAGTTGCGGCAGATTCACAAAAATTTTCATTCTCAAACTATGTTCGTGCAGGTTTTGACGATAATGTCTATCAAAGCGGGAATGATGAGTTAAGCAGTGGGTACATCAGTGATATTTTGAATCTATCAGGTAAACTGATGTTTTCGGACCGATCTGACTTGTTGCTTTATTGGCAGCCTGAAGTTCGATACCGCTTCGAAACGGAAGATAAAACACTGGTTCTTCAAGACTTCTATGCCAGTTATCAAAATGCGTTAAGTCAATCAACTGTACTGAATATATCGGATCGTTATCGGTATTCTGAATTGGATTACAACCAATCAACAGATAACAATAATTCCTCTGAATCATCTACAGAATATGGAGAAAACAATTTAAATGGCACCGTTGTTCAACAGTTGAACGAGAGGAATAATCTTAATGTTGGTGCATCATTGACGAATCGCCGTAATGATAATGATTCGTCTGATGCAATTAGAACACGAGATTTTGATCGTTTTGGTTTAAGCGGGTTGGTTTCGCGTAATCTCGACAAGGATAAGCAATCAATTAGTTTGGGATATCAATACTCAAATCATGAAGTTGCCAATAATGGCGGTGGTGTGGAGTCTGGTACGCTGTTTGTTGGCTATGACCGGATCTTTACTCCTCGTTTTATTAGTACATTGCAGTTGGGATATACCGATGCAGAAATTGAACAGGCTAACTCATCAAGGACGAGCGATAGTTCAAATCCATTTTTTGAATTAGGCTTTAACTATGACGTCTCTGAGAGAACGCGTTTAAATAGTAACTTCACTCACAGTTTGCGATATACAACGTTAACTGCCTATAACGCTGAGAAACGTTCTGACTTTTTGCTTTCTCTCAAACATGATTTGACAGCAAAGGTAAATCTGGCGATCTCGGTCTCGTATATTCTTTCTGATTATGAGTTCAACAGGGTAGGTAATGATGAGTCGGCTGAAGATCGAAGCACAATCTTTAATTTCCGCTCGGAGTATAGAATTAATCGAAATCATTTTGTCGAAGTTGGTTACCAAGGGCGCCTCAGAGACTCAGAAATTAGTGCTGATTATGAGCGGAACCGCATCTATCTGGGTTGGAAGTTGCAACTGTAAGTTAAAAAATTTAATTTGCAGACTTTTATTTTTGAGATGGTGAAGCTACATTTCACCATCTTATTTTTTTGAGGAATCTTCGTTATGAATGACCAGAGCGATCAGCAGAGCAACTCACTTCATTTTTTGGATTATTGGCGTGTCATTAGCTCTCGTAAAGAGTTGGTGTTGGCTGTTGCCTTTTTGGTTGTGTTGACAGGAACGGTTTACACTCTGTTACTACCAAACATATATGCGGCATCTTCTAGAATTTCGGTTTCAGAGGATATGCCAGAAATTAACCCATTCGCGGTTCAGCAAAATTACATGACGTCATATAATCCATACTTTCTCAAAACACAGTTTGAGATCTTGACATCAAAACCAATCTTAAATGAAGTCATTAATCGGCTGAATTTACAAGTTGAGTGGGGCCAGGATGGTCAAACATTATCTCGTGATGTTGCATTAAAAATTCTCAAGAATAGTGTGAGTGTTTTTCAGCAGCGCGACACATCGTTGATTGTAATAAATGTTAAGCGCGATAATCCGGATGAGGCAGCTGATATTGCGAATGAGATAGCAGAAGTGTATCGGGACTCAAGACTAGATCTGGCATCCAGGGATGCGCGGATTGCTATTGATAAAATTGAGGAATCTTTATCAGAGCAGCGCCAGCGTGTTGCGGATGCTGAAGAGAATATTCAGCAAATTCGAGAAGACTTAAATATTGCTGTGGTAGGGGGAGAAGGTCAGTTTGACGTGGGTGAAGTCAGAATGCAGCAATTAGAAGGCGATCGTCTGTTCGCACAGCGCGAGATGGTTGAAAAAGAGGGATTACTCAAAATTCTCGAAAATTTAGACGATAAAGATCTTCTGGAGCAGGCTTCCTACATTACGTTTGATCAATCAGTTATGAATACGATTCAGCAAATTCAGGATGTTGAAGTACAGCTCAGTTCTGTTCAGGAAGATTATGGAGATAACCATCCTGAAGTTAAGCGGCTCAAATCGCAGATTATTACGCTCGAAGGTACTTTAAAGAAACGATTGAACGGCCTTAGAAATGGACTTGAAACAGAATACATTATTGCAAAAAATAATTTTGAAAGTTTAGACAAAGTTTTAGCAAGTGTGAGAACCGATACCATTGAGTCTCAAGGGGCTAAATTTCGTCCTTATCGAAATGCGTTGGCAGACCTTGAGACAGAGCGTTTTATCTATAATCAATTGATGTCTAAACACCGACAGGAGATTATTACGCTACAGGTTCCTCGTAATCCGGTGGATGTGATTGATATCGCTGAGCCAAACATGAGACCCGTGAGTCCTAACCTGTTCTTAAATGTGTTATTGAGTATATTTGTTGGGTTAGGTGCCGGAGTTGGTCTTGCTTATTTCATTGAGTATTTAGACCGATCAATTAAAAGTGCAGATGATATTGAAAACCTACTTAAGCTAAAAGTTCTCGGCCTTGTACCTCAGAAGGTTCGGCCTTTGATTGAGGAAGGTCCAGATAGCGAAAATGCTGAATCTTATCGCGTGATGAAGACCAATTTACAATTTACAAATGAGCAAGAAGAGGGGCTTGCTCACTGTGTTTTATCCAGTGGAGCAGGGGAAGGTAAATCTACTACAGTATTTAACTTGGCTTATGTTGCTGCGCAGCAGGGACAGCGAGTCCTGTTAGTTGATGCGGACTTAAGGCGCCCAGTTCAACATACCATCCTAGGAATGTCTAATCGATTTGGCCTGACTAATGTTTTACTGAGAGATGTGCCTGTTGAGGAAGCCATCAAAGCAACGAGTGTGCCTAATCTACAGTTTCTTCCATCTGGACGGCTTCCTCGAGCTTCTTTAGGAGTTTTAGATCCCAAAAAAATTAGAGAATTGATTCAAAGTCTAAAAATGAAATATGATTTGGTTTTCATTGATACACCACCGGTGGTCGGAATCAGTGATTCATCAATCATTGCAAAAGAAGCAGACAGTTCTATTCTTGTTATTCAATACAGAAAATATCCGATTGATATGCTTCGCAAAGCGTTGGCAAGTCTGCAGGCACAGTCCATAAATATTTCAGGAGCTGTTTTGAATAACATTAATGTTATGCGCGACGATTATTACTATTATTACCACTCATATTATTCTGATTATTATCAGCAAAGTGATGAGGATAATACGGAAGTCCAAACTGTTTAGTGAGAGATTTTATGAAGAAATTATATAGCATTTTGTTTGTTATCACTTGTCTTTTAGCAGTTGGATGTACTTCGAATTCGGCTTACATGGATAGTCAGACGCGTGAAGCGCATGCAGTATCGGAAAAATTAGATGCTTATAAACTGAAACCGTTGGATCCGCTTTATATCCGTTTTAATGGTGTTTTAGATCAACAATTTTTAGAGCCAGTCATAGATGAGAATGGAGATATTAATCTTTTGCATATTGATGAACCTGTTAAAGCGGCTGGATCGACAACTTCAGAATTGGAAGATACAATTGAACAACTTTATATACATGGTGGAATATATCGCACCATTTCTGTGAATGTTACCATGACAGCCAAAGTGTATTATGTACAAGGTGAGGTATTACAGCCGGGGCAATTTCCTCTGAGTAGTGGAACCACACTGCTTCAGGCCATAGCGGGAGCGCGTGGCTATACATCATTTGCTAATAGAAAGAAAGTTACGATTTCACGACAGGGAAAAATTTACACCTACAATTTAATAGCGTTAGAAAAAGATCCATCCCTGGACATTAAGATTGAAGCTGGAGATGTGATTAAAGTTTGGCAGAGTAGATTTTAGCTTTACTGAAATTACGATGATGAAGCAAATTGGATTGTATGGAGGTTCATTCGACCCCGTTCATAACGGACATTTACAAGTAGCTGATAAAGTAATGGATGCTCTTGATTTGGATCGATTTTTTTTTATTCCAGCTGCACGTGCACCTCATAAACAGAATATAAAGCAGGCAGACATTCATCAGCGCATAGAAATGTTGCATTGTGCTGTTAAAGAGATAGATAAAGTAGAAATCTCAATGTGTGAGATTGAGCGCGGTGGTATTTCATATACGGTTGAAACCATTCGTTATTTTCGTACAAAATTTCCTGAGGCAAAACTATATTTTTTAATAGGTAGTGATTCTCTTCATCACTTTGATTCTTGGTTTCAAGTAGATGAGTTAATGCGGCTCTGTTGTGTTACTATTTTTTCTCGAAAGGGTTATAATTCTATCCGTTCTTTGGTTGATCAGATGAATTTTGATAATTCTAAGAAGAAAAAACTCTTACAGCAGCACCTAAATATCTCAATTGATGAAGTGTCATCTACTGGGATAAGAGATGCCATTCAGTCAAATCAGCCTATCAATAGTATGGTCCCTCCATGTGTCAACAAGTACATAGTAGACAACTCGGTTTATGATCGTTAACTTAAAACAATGATTGATGATATTTTAATTAAGAGAATTACGTCGTATTTGGATGATAAGAAAGCGATCAATATTCAAATTTTGGATTTGAAGGATATATCTACAGTTTCGGATTATTTTATTCTAGCAACTGGTGCAAACAAGCCGCATCTAAAGGCTCTATTTGAAGGGTTACAACTGCAGCTTAAAGCGGATGGCTTAACTGATTTCCATCGAACAGGTATATCGGAGAGTGGCTGGCTTATTTTGGATATTCAAGGCGTGATGGTTCATATATTTGACGAGGAAATTCGCGAATATTATGACTTAGAGAATTTGTGGAAAGACGCATTGGTTACAAAAGTTGAAGGATGATTTATGGCATTTCATATTTACAATACGATGAGTAGAAAAAAAGAGAAGCTGGAGGCTCTTGATGGAAAAAAAATTCGGATGTATACCTGTGGGCCCACAGTTTATAATTATGCGCATATTGGTAATTTTCGGGCGTATATGTTTGAGGATCTGCTTAGGCGTTACATCCAGTTTTCCGGATATGAGGTGGAACAGGTCCAGAATCTGACCGATGTGGATGATAAGACAATTCGACACTCTATTGAGCAGGGTAAAAGCTTAAAAGAGTTCACTGCTATATACATTAAAGCTTTTTTTGATGATCTTAAGACGTTGAATATTGAGCCAGCTGAGCATTATCCGGCGGCGACGGACTATATCCCTCAGATGATTGATATGATTCAGGGTTTGGTGGATAAGGAATATGCATACCAATCGGATGATGGTTCTGTTTATTATCGTATTGATAAGTTTGAACGTTATGGATGTTTAGCTCGATTAGACCGTGAGGGTATGCGGTCCGGTTCTCGTGTTAGTCAGGATGAGTACGAAAAAGATAATGTGGGTGATTTTGCACTTTGGAAAGCGCATGTTGAGAGTGACGGAGATGTTTATTGGGAGTCGCCATGGGGTAAAGGCCGGCCAGGATGGCATATTGAATGTTCTGCTATGAGTACTTCGATTCTAGGTGAATCATTTGATCTGCATACAGGAGGAGTAGATAATATATTTCCTCATCATGAAGATGAAATTGCGCAATCTGAGGCATTATCCGGTAAAACGTATTCTACCTATTGGATGCATTGCGGTTATTTGATTGTTGATGGTCGGAAAATGTCAAAGTCACTGGGCAATTTCTATACGATGCGAGACCTTCTTGATAATGGGTATTCGGGGCGCGAGATTCGATATGAGCTTTTGGCAACGCATTACCGTCAGGCGTTAAACTTTACATTCGCTTCTTTGGAGGCCAACAGAGCGGCCTTGAGACGTATCGATGAGTTTTATTTTTCACTTAAGGAGATCGTAGGTTCAGAAATAGAACCAGGTGTTCTTCCCGATTGGGCTGAAAAAGCTAAGTTAAATTTTATTAAAGAGATGGACGATGACATGAATATCTCAGGAGCATTTGGTGCAATCTTCGATTTAGTTCATGAAGGTAATATAGCTCTGAGTGGAGGAAGAGTAAGTCCTCAAATGGCTTTGTCGCTTCTAAACTTGTGGTCGGATTTAGACCGTGTATTGGGATTGTTGATACCAATGGATTCGTCCGTTCCTGAAAAGGTTGCTCAGTTGGCTGATCTACGACAATCAGCGAGGAATAATAAAGACTGGTCTGAATCGGATCGGTTGCGCGACGAGATCGCAGCACTGGGGTGGCAGGTTAAAGATGGTTCGGATGGATATAAAATCCGTAAATTATCCTTATGAATGGGCATTTGATTACGTTCGAGGGGCCGGAGGGTAGTGGTAAATCAACACAAATATCCAGCCTAGTTCATCGCTTGCGAGAAGAGAAAGAGCCGGTTATTTCACTCCGTGAGCCTGGCGGAACCGAATTAGGAGAATCCATACGTGATATTCTGCAGTCAGTTGATAAGGGACCCTCTTCGATGGAATCTGAATTATTATTATTCCTATCGAGTCGTGCTCAATTAGTTGCAGAAATTATAAGCCCAGCTTTAAATGATGGTATGTGGGTTATATGTGATCGTTTTATTGATTCAAGCCTTGCGTATCAGGGATATGGTCGAGGGATGGATCTGAATTGGGTTCGCAAATTGAATGCTTTCGCAACCATGGGAATTGTTCCTTGTTTGACTATCATGCTTCAGCTCAATGTTGATGAATGTTTTCAGCGAATGAAAAAAAGGTATGAAACAATCAATGGAGTACACGACCGTATTGAGCGTGAGCCACGTTCATTTCATGAGCGTGTGATCAATGGGTATAAAGAATTAAGTAATGAGGAAGCTCGGTTTGAAGTGTTTGATGCAACAGAGTCTCGTGATGTGCTTGCTGATGCAATTTATAAGAGAGTGATGCAATTGAAATGATGCCCATAACCGAAAACGTTGGGGATAGCTGGCAGGGAATTGAAAAAAGCTTCCATGCAGGAAAAATGGCACATGCCTATATTGTCGAGGGTAGTAGTTTTCAGGCTGCGGAGACATTTGCTAGACGCATGTTGCAATTGATATTCTGTCAGAGAGATGATGTTCCCTGTCAGGCGTGTAGTAGCTGTATTGCTGTTGACGAAGGTAAACATGTAGATGCTCTGTTTTTAGAGCCGGGTAGTAAAAGTCGTCAAATTGTTGTAGCTGATGTGGAAGAGCTGATTGCCAGAATGAATCACACTTCATTTCAAGGAGGATGGAAGGCCGCTGTTGTGTTACATGCAGATCGCTTACAGCAGTCTGCTGAAAACAAGTTGTTAAAGATTCTGGAAGAACCTCCTTCTCAGAGCTTGCTTCTCTTGGTGACTGATAATAAGCAAGCTTTGTTACCGACGATTAAAAGTAGGTGCTTACACGTATTCAGCAAGGAAAATGCGAGTCGTGACCTGCTTGATATTCGAAATGCATTCGGTATTTTCCCGCCGACCTCGGGTCAAGAGGCTGAAATGTTAACACAGATAATAGGATCATCTCTGTTCGAGGTAATTAGTCTGCGAGAAGAGGCAATTAAAGCAGAACTTGAGGCAGAAATTGAGTTGAGTAAGGAAGTACTAGAGGCGCGCTTATCATCGGATCGAAAATTAATACGGGAATCTGCAGTAACACAATTATTGCGCTGGTTGCATGATGTTTTATTGGTGAAATCTGGGCCTACCCAGAAGGATCTTTATTTTATAGATCGTGTAGATCAATTGAGGGGAATTGCCAACAGATATAGTGCTGATGATATCTTAATGATGTTGCGGGATATTGAAAATTTGAAACAAAGATTAGATACAAATCTTCCGGAACAACTTGTTTTTGAAAATGTCTTCCGAAAAATGATTCGCTAAGAAGTTATATTTAGATGTCTTGCCAAAGCGTGCATAGCTAGTACGTAGCCGTATCCCCTGAACCCCATAATTTGACCGATGCAGGCAGCAGCTGTGAGACTCTTATGCCGTATTTCCTCTCGTTGATGTGTGTTGCTTAAATGGACCTCAATGGCAGGTACTTTTGGGGCAATAGCTTTGAGCGCATCATACATGCCGAGGCTAGTATGTGTAAGGGCTGCTGGATTAATAATTATGCCATCGTAGGTGCCAACCGCATCACCAATCCATGTGATTAATTCAGACTCTGCATTCGATTGCATGCATTCAATTTGGTGATCTGGGTAAGCGTCTTTGACTAGTTGTGTGATATCGTTCAAGGTTTCGGTACCGTAAATATCGGGCTCTCTTTTGCCTAGTAAGTTTAAATTTGGTCCATTTAGCATTAATATATTCATACTCGCTCCTATGCTGTATTGGTAAAAGATTGAGTAGTGTCAGTTGTTAGGTCAAGTAAGAAGCGGGAATGCTTTTTGAAGTAATTTATATTTTTGACTCGGGGTTTTTTATAAAACCGGATAGTTTTTTCTTCCGTGCTTGGTTTGTAAATTTAGAGGTGCGGATATGGTCAAATACCTGTTTATTACAGGAGGTGTAGTTTCTTCTCTTGGAAAAGGAATAACAGCTGCTTCTGTTGGTCGATTATTAATCAATCGTGGGCTTTCAATTAGAATGTTGAAAATGGATCCGTATTTGAATGTGGACCCTGGAACGATGAGTCCTTATCAGCATGGAGAAGTATATGTTACAGATGATGGGGCAGAGACGGATCTTGATCTAGGCCATTATGAGCGTTACACAGGGCAGCCGACATCGCAAAAAAGTAATATAACCGCTGGCAGCATCTATTGGGATGTATTGCATAAGGAGCGGAAGGGCGATTACTTAGGTGCTACCATTCAGATGATACCCCACATATCGAATGAGATTAAGGATCGTATTCGAGCGGTTGGGCAAGAAGGTGCCGATATTGTAATCGTAGAATTGGGTGGAACGGTCGGTGATATAGAAGGACTTATATTTTTAGAATCAATGCGTCAGTTGGCATTAGAAGTGGGTCGCGACAATTCAATCTTTATGCATCTTACATACATTCCATATATCGCGGCAGCGGGTGAGGTAAAAACAAAACCTACTCAGCAGAGTGTGGCCAAGTTGCGTGAGATCGGCATTATGCCTGATGTGCTGATTTGTCGAACAGAGGTGGAGTTGGATGATGAGCATCTGGATAAGCTGTCTCTATTTTGTAATGTGGATCGCTCTTGTGTGATAGTGGAAAAAGATGTGGATCACAGTATTTATGAGATTCCGCTGGTTCTTTCAAAAGCGGGACTAGATGAAATTATACTGAAGCGATTTTGCATTGATAAGCCAGCATGTTCACTTTCAGACTGGGAAGAGCTAATGAGAGTAATTCGCGCTCCTGAAGGCGATATTCCGATTGGTGTAGTGGGTAAGTACTCTGAGTTGCAGGATGCGTATAAGTCTGTTGATGAAGCGCTTATGCATGGGGGTTATTCTTTTGGAAAGAAAGTGTTGGTAAAAAAAATTGCGGCGGAAGAGATTGAGAAGAATCCTGAAATATTGAAGTCGGTTGCGGGTATATTGATACCGGGAGGATTTGGATCACGTGGCATGGAGGGTAAGATTATTGCGGCTCAATATGCTCGTGAAAATAACATCCCTTTTTTGGGAATATGCCTTGGTCTTCAGTGTGCTGTGATCGAATTTAGCCGGAATGTGTGTGGGTTGAGGGGAGCGCATACAACAGAATTTGATGATGAAAGAGACGAGAAGACGCCCGATCCAGTTGTCTGTTTGATGGAAGAGCAAGAAGAGATTACTGAACTAGGTGGAACAATGCGTTTAGGTGCCTACCGATGTCGCTTGCAGAAAGGAACAAAAGTTGCTTTAGCGTATGAAAGTGAAGAGATATCAGAGCGGCATCGTCATCGTTTTGAGGTGAATAATAAATATAGAGATACACTAGAGCAGCATGGAATGATTTTGTCGGGTGTGAATCCAGATATTGGCGTTGTAGAGATGATTGAGTTGGAGAATCATCCTTGGTTTGTTGGCACGCAGGCTCATCCAGAATTAAAGTCTCAACCTGTAAAACCGCATCCGTTGTTTAAGGGTTTTGTAGAAGCTGCTATTGCATTTCAACAAGAACGTTAGGTTATTTTATTTTTTTGGGAACTAGAATGGCGGTTACAAAACGTCCTTGATGGCGTGCTGCTTGGTCTACTGTTGTAATATCTGCCGTTTCCTGAATAACACGATTCACGACTTCAAAGCCCAGTTCTGTATGAGCATTTTCTCGCCCTCGGAACATGAGTGATATTTTGACGCGGTCACCATTTAGGATAAATTTTCTTAGGTTACGAACTTTTGTTTCGTAATCATGTTCATCTACGTTTACACGAAATTTGACTTCTTTTAATTTTGTCTGCGCTTGGTTCTTTTTTTGTTCTTTACGTTTTTTTTCCTGCTCATATTTGAATTTTCCATAATCCATTATTTTGCAGAGAGGCGGTTTTGCGGTTGGCGATACTTCCACCAGGTCAAGGCCGTAATCTTTTGCGCGTTGGAAAGCGATATTTGTTTTCATGATACCAAGCTGATCGCCGTTGTAATCTATGACACGAATCTCGGGAACACGAATGCGATGATTAATGCGGGTTTGAAATTCGTTTTTTCTGTTACCTCTATTGTCGAACCTGCTAATGAGATACCTCCTGGTTAATATCTTCTTTCGTTGTCTCTTCTTCTTTTATTTTTTGAATAAAAGTATCAAGTAGTTGTGTGCCAATCATGCCCTGCAGACGATGCCGAACGGATACTTGCTCAGAGCTCATCTCATCTTTTCCTATGATAAGCATATAAGGTACTTTTTCGAGTTGAGCATTTTTAACTTTACCGTTCAGTTTGCCGGATCTGGTGTCTGTAGTGACCCGTATATCGTGCAGGCGTAACGTTTGTTCTACAGATTTAGAATAGGCATGCTGTTCATCACTCAGAGGAAGAATGCGTACCTGCTCGGGTGCAAGCCAAAGAGGAAACCCTCCGGCATAGTGTTCTGTCAAAATTCCGAAGAACCGTTCCAGACTTCCAAAAAGGGCGCGGTGTACCATGTAAGGGCGGTGGTTTGCTCCATCATTACCGACATATTTTAAATCAAACCGCTCGGGTAGGTTAAAATCAAATTGGATGGTGCTGGTCTGCCATTCGCGCCCGATTGCATCTTTCACTTTTAGATCAATTTTTGGTCCATAAAACGCACCTCCGCCTTCATCAATATCGTAGGGAAGACCTTCTTGTTGAATGGCAGCCTCCAGTGAACGGGTGGCTTGTTCCCAGCGGACTTCATCACCTACGGCTTTTTCAGGGCGGGTTGATAGGTAGGCTTTGACCTCAGTGAATCCAAATGTTTTCCAGATGAAGTTGCAGAAACGAATAACTTCTTTGACTTCGTCTTCAACTTGTTCAGTTGTACAGAAAATATGGGCATCATCCTGCGTGAATCCGCGCACTCGGAATAGGCCGTGTAATGTGCCAGCTTTTTCGTATCGATACACAGTTCCAAGCTCGGCCCAACGTAGCGGAAATTCACGGTAGGAACGGAGTCCGGATTTGTATATTTCGATATGGAAAGGGCAGTTCATCGGTTTAGTGAAATATTCCTGTCCGTCTACATCCATGGCTGCATACATGCCTTCTCGATAAAAATCAAGGTGTCCTGAGGTCTCCCAGAGAGTGGCTTTACCGACGTGTGGGGTGTAGAGCATGTCGTAACCGTTCCGATAGTGTTCGTCTTTCCAGAAAGATTCAATGATGGAGCGAATACGCGCTCCCTTAGGGTGCCAGTTTACTAAGCCTGGACCGACATTCTCGGAAATAGAGAATAGATCAAGTTCTTTTGCGAGTTTGCGGTGATCTCTTTTTTTTGCTTCTTCAATTTGTTTGAGGTGAAGGCGAAGTTCTTTTGGATTGGGGAAGGCGGTTCCGTAGAGACGTTGTAGCATGGGGTTGGTCTCTTTTCCGCGGTAGTATGAGCCGGCTACATTGACTAATTGGAAGGCTTTAACTTTTCCGGTGCTCTCGACGTGGGGTCCACGGCAGAGATCTGTGAAGTCGCCGCAAGTGTAGAATGTAATCGGTTCGTCTGCTGGTATATCGGCAAGCCGTTCAAGTTTATACGGTTGTCCTTGTAGCCGTTGCGTTGCTTCTTCACGAGAGATTTCTTCGCATATGAAGGGGTGATCTTCTTTGATGATAGTTGCCATCATTTCCTCGATCTCTTTAAAATCATCTGTAGATATGCGATCAGCTAGGTCGAAGTCGTAATAGAAGCCATCGTCAGTTGGAGGGCCGATGTCGAGTTTAACGTTTTCATGGAGTCGGCAGACTGCTGCTGCCATTATGTGCGCTGAGCTGTGACGCAATCGTTCCAGTTCAGTCATTTCTACATCGTTCATAATTTGGGACATTCCTTGCGGTTGAATAAAAGGGCTAGAATATAGGTAGGGAAGGGGGTGGTGTCAATGCAGGCTAGCGATAGCTTTTGGTTAATTTTCATGACTAAAACTTATAAGTCAAACTGGTTAGAAGTGAGCGGTTGTAATATCCGCGGTCGTCGTAAGCGACCTCAGTATCTTCTTCAATTTTATATTCAAGTTTTAGAAATAGCTTTGATATTAGGCGGTTTTCTATGCCAGCGGAAAAATTGAATTGGTAGTTTGCAAAATCTCCTTGATGTCTGTAGCGCTGAATTAATGCTAGGTCATCTATTATTTGCCATCGTAATTCCTCGTTAAAGATAGCTTTGGGTAGTGTGACATCACTAGTTTCAGTCGAATTATCCGAAAATACAGTTCTGCGATAAAGATGATAGGCGATACCTAGAGAGCTAGAGAGGGTTATTTTTTTAGATTTCTTAAATTGAATTCCTGCTTCAGCAGATTGGAGAAATTCATAATCAAGCGCTCTGCGATAATCCTGCTGGTACAGGCTTCTGGCATTGAAAAAGAAACGATTGCCTGAGGTGTCTCTCCGATAGTTTTGTGAGATGGTGTATTGATCATCAATTTTTCGATCATCAAGTCGATAAAATCGATGTTTAAAACTCCAGTCGAGCTGGTTAAGCCCTTTTTTGTACCGCGTTGAAATCTGAACACGTGTATCTTCAATAAGTTGATTCTTTTCGTCTATATTTCCATTACGTTGCCGGATTGTGTTACTGTCGCGTGATGTTCGTGAGACGCTGATTTGACCAGACCAGTTGGATTTTTCTTTTTTCTTTGCTGACTCGTTAGATGGTTTGCTGGGAGGGGTTGGTTTTTTTGGTTCAGGGTGCTGGATGATTCTTGAAAGTTCATCCGGAGTAAAAAACAGTAGTCCAAAGTTTTCAGAATCTAGTAAGATTAAATTATCGAATAGTTGAGCACTATTGATTTTAATTTTATCCCCATTCTTAAAGATAACAGTTTCACTTTTTCCAGCTTGCACAAGAAGAAGTACCTTACAAATAATGATCCATGGCAAAAAGCGGAGCATCTATTTTGTCGGCGGGGCATGAATACATGCTTTATGAACGGCGTGAGCAGCTTCCATCCAGATTTCAGCAAATGTGGGGTGTCCGTGTACTGTATTACCTAATTCTTCCGCTGTGAGCTCTTCTCGAATGGCGATTACCATTTCACTGATTAAGTCAGTTGCATGAGGTCCGGCACATTGGGCTCCGATTACCACATCTGTTTCAGCATGTGCCAAAATTTTAACAAAGCCTTCTGTCTCGTTAGAAGCAAGTGCTTTGCCAAGTCCTCGGAAAAAATGTTTGCCGACATGGTAGGGGATATTGGCCTCTTTTGCTTCCTGTTCGGTGAGACCTACAAGTCCTACTTCAGGCGTAGTAAAAATAACCCCAGGGATGATGACTTCTTCAATTTTTTCTGTTTCTTGGAGTGCGTGTTCGACGGCATAGATGGCTTGCGATGTTGCTGCATGTGCAAGCTGTATTCTTCCAGACACATCACCGATGCAGTATATGTGGGGTATGTTAGTACGGCTAAGTTCATCCGTCTGAATGTAACCTTGGTCGTCTATTTCAACTCCTGCAGCTTCTGCATTCAGCCCATCTGTTACCGGACTGCGTCCGACGGCTACAAGCAGCATGTCAGCG
Source organism: uncultured Kiritimatiellaceae bacterium (assembly GCA_964014015.1). Taxonomy (GTDB): domain Bacteria; phylum Verrucomicrobiota; class Kiritimatiellia; order Kiritimatiellales; family Pontiellaceae; genus Pontiella. Next base: position 15,461 of record CAXGYR010000009.1, on the reverse strand, counting down.
CTTAACTTTTGTTCACCAGCAGTTGCGGTTACAGATTTTTTTGTTGCCTTGATGTTTTCGAGTGCATCTCCAGTAAGAAAGGTGACATTTAACTCCTTCTCCATATATTTTTTAACTACTTGACGAACATCTTTGTCGAGTAGCATTAGAACATCATCTAATAGTTCGACAACCGTTACCTTCACGCCTAGACCTGCAGCCATGCAGGCAAGTTCACAGCCGATGTAACCACCTCCAAGGACAAGAAGTGTTTCGGGTAAGGTTTCAATCTCGAGAAATGCACGGCTTTCGACTATGCGTTCATGGGTGGGAATAAAGCCGGGTACAGTGGAGGTAGAGCCAGTTGCAATAATGATGTTTTGTCCGGTAATCTCCTGCATGTCATTACTGCTTGAGACAATAATGGTATGATCATCTTTAAAACTACCCTCTCCTTCAAATACGGTAACACCGTGAGCTTTTAATAAGCTGCCGATACCATTCTTGAGGGTGTTTACAACGCCGTCTTTACGTTTTTTCATAGCGGCATAATCAATTTCCGGTGTGCCAACGTTAATACCGAATGATTCGGCATGAAGAATTTTTTGATAGGTTTCGGCACCTGCGATCAGTGTTTTAGTGGGAATACATCCACAGTTGAGGCAGGTTCCTCCGAGCCACTCGCGTTCGATTATGGCTGTTTTGGCGCCCATTTTGGCGGCTTTTATCGCGGCGGGATATCCGCCGGGTCCGGCTCCGATAACGATCAGATCAAATTCCATGTTTGCTCCTGTTGTTCAGCGAAAAGAAGACTATGTTTTTTTGACGGTGTTGAGTCAAACGAAAGCGACATGAATTGAGACCTTTTCCATGTTAATTTGGATAATTAAGTTTGAAGTGCTTTTCGTGTTAGAGGTATGTTCTTTTTTCTTAACGAGGATAAGTAGATGGCTAAAGTTGAAAATGTTGTGATTGTGGGTGCTGGAGCGGCTGGGTTAACAGCTGCTATTTACACGGCGCGTGCTAATTTAGAACCGCTTGTGATCGAAGGCATGCAACCTGGAGGCCAGCTGACGACAACGAGTGATGTTGAAAATTATCCCGGATTTCCAAATGGGGTCGATGGAACCATGCTGATGGCGGACATGCGCGCACAGGCAGAGCGTTTTGGTACGAAATATCAATTTGGAGAAGTCGTTTCGGCCGATTTGAACCAAGCACCGTACTCGCTAACGCTTACGGATGGAGAAGTGATCGTGGCAAAGACATTGATCATTGCTACAGGTGCAACTGCTAAATACTTAGGGCTACCGTCAGAAGAAGCATTTTTGGGAAAAGGTGTTTCAGCTTGTGCGACGTGTGATGGTGCATTCTATCGTGATGTGCCGGTGATTGTTGTCGGTGGTGGAGATACAGCTTGTGAGGAAGCTATTTTTCTAACGCGATTTGCTTCAAAAGTGACAATGGTTCACCGTCGGGCTGAATTCCGTGCATCGAAAATTATGGCGCAACGCGCGGTCGAACACGAAAAAATTGAGATTGCTTGGAACAGTGTTGTAGAGGAAGTCCTAGGCGATGATAGTGGTGTAACGGGGGTGCGTATTCGGAACAACGAACGTGATGAAGTAACGGAAGTAGAGTGCAAAGGCTATTTTTCTGCTATTGGACACAAACCGAATACAGAAGTGTTTGCAGATATTTTGGAGACGGATGAGGTGGGCTATTTGGTGGCAGACGGAGTTAAAACATCAATTCCTGGTGTGTATGCAGCTGGAGATGTGGCGGATAGAATTTATCGGCAGGCGGTTACCGCTGCTGGCACGGGTTGTGCCGCTGCACTTGAGGCAGAGCGATATCTTGAGAATCAGGAACATGCGGGCTGATTCATGTGCATGGCATCAGTACTTTACTCCAAATTGATGGTGGATTAGAGCTTAAGCGTTAACAGAATAGGAAATTCGTCTGATGAGTGCAGATAAGCGTGTTTTTATTTACGATACAACGTTGCGAGATGGTGCTCAGGCAGAGGGGGTCACGTTTTCTCCTGTTGCGAAATTACATGTGGCTCAAATGCTGGATTCTTTTGGAGTCGACTATATTGAGGGTGGTTTTGCAGCGTCTAATCCAAAAGACATGGCATTTTTCAGAGAGATCAAAAACGTTGAATTGAAGAATGCCAAGATTGCGGCATTTGGCAGTACGCGGCGGGCAGGCATTGCGGTAGAGGAAGATCGCGGCGCACAGGCGTTGATTGAGGCTGACACGGAGGTGTGCACCATTTTTGGAAAGAGTTGGCTGTTGCATGTTGAAGAGGTTCTAAAGACCACGGCCGATGAAAATTTAGCAATGATTGAGGATACGTGTCGCTTTTTAAAGGCGCATGGGAAAGAAGTTGTTTATGACGCGGAACATTTTTTTGACGGATTCAAGGATGAGCCTGAGTATGCGTTGAAGACGTTGCAGGCGGCGGTTGAGGGAGGTGCAGATGTATTGGTACTTTGTGACACAAATGGCGGTTGTTTATCACATGAAGTTTTTGCAATTACGGAGCGAGTGAAGAAAAGCTTTTCAGTACCGGTGGGTACACATACTCACAATGATTCGGAAACTGGCGTTGCGAATGCCATGGAGGCAGTTCGTGCTGGAGCTGTTCATGTGCAGGGGACCATCAATGGTTTTGGCGAGCGATGTGGAAACTGTAACCTTGTTTCTGTGATTGCTAATATTCTTAAGAAGACGGAGCTCACTTGCTTAGCAGATCCGCAACAGTTGAAGAATTTAAAAGCGGTTTCTCAGTTTGTAAATGAACAGGCGAATTTGAGAGATAATCAACGGGCAGCGTATGTGGGTGATAGTGCTTTTGCTCATAAGGCAGGTATGCACGTGGATGGGGTGCGTAAAGCGGCAGCATCTTTTGAACATGTGCCTCCGGATGAGGTAGGAAATAGTCGGCGTATTCTTATTTCGGAACTTTCGGGAGCAAGTAACGTGATGGAAAAATTGTTTGAAATGGGGCTGGATAATATCGATCGAAAATCACCTGAAATCCGGAACATTTTATCAAAAATGGAGCAGATGGAACAGGAGGGATATGTGTATGAGTCTGCAGATGCTTCCTTTAAAATGCTTATCAAAAAAGTACTCAAGGAACATAAAAACTTTTTTGATTTAGAAGGTTTTCGAGTAATTGTTGAGAAACGAAGCAAGGACGAACCATGCACGTCTGAAGCTTCGATAAAGTTGCGGGTTGAGGATGAAGCGGCTTTCACTGTGGGAGAAGGTGACGGTCCGGTCGATGCTCTAAATATGGCGTTGCGCCGTGCATTGAGCACGTTTTTCCCGTCTATTGAGGATGTTCACTTAGCGGATTATCGAGTCAATATATTGGACCCGGATGAGGCTACGGGTGCTCGGACTCGAGTGCAGATTGAGTCGACGGATGGTTCTTCTAATTGGGGAACAGTTGGTGTCTCAGAAAATATTATTGAGGCGTCGTGGGAAGCGCTGGTTGACGGCGTTGAATATAAGCTGTTTCTCGATGAGGAACAGAAAGATAACCCCTAAAAGACCCATAGTTTTTACAAGAGGATTTAGAAGAAATGGCGAAGCTAGCAAAATCATACGATCCTAAGATTTGTGAAGAAAAATGGTATAAGACATGGATGGATGAGGGCTGTTTTCATGCTGAAGCATCCGATAAGGGAGAGCCTTTTTCTATCATGATACCCCCCCCGAATGTTACGGGTATTTTACACATGGGACATGCGCTGAATAACACGATCCAAGATGTGTTGATTCGGGTTGCGAGGATGGAGGGTAAGAATGCTGTTTGGGTTCCCGGTACTGACCATGCCGGTATTGCGACACAAACGAAAGTTGAACGATTGATTCGGGAAGAGAGCGGTCAAACGAAGCACGATTTGGGTAGAGAAGAGTTTGTGAACCGGATTTGGGATTTCCGTAACGAATCGGGGGGTATAATTCTAAATCAGTTGAAAAAGTTAGGGGCTTCCTGTGATTGGGAGCGTACACGTTTCACGTTGGATGAAGGTTATTCGAATGCAGTTTTACAGGCATTCGTAACCTTGTATGAACGGGGTTTTATTTACCGGGGTAACCGGATGGTTAATTGGTGCCCGGGTACCCAGACGGCTATTTCAGATGAAGAAGTTATTATGAAGCCTCAACAGGGGTTTTTATACAAATTACGGTATGAACTGGTGGATAAATCTGGAGGGCTGACACATTTAGAGATCTCAACTACTCGCCCGGAAACGATTATGGGTGATACTGCGGTGGCAGTTCATCCTGAAGATGAGCGGTATAAACATCTGATTGGGCAGCAAATCTGGCGGCCGTATCCAAAGGCTAAGATTCCAATTATTGGCGATGCCTATGTTGACCGGGCGTTCGGAACAGGGTGTCTAAAAGTAACGCCTGCGCATGACAAGAACGATTTTGAGATAGGGCAGCGGCATCATCTTGAAATCATAGAGGTGATTGATGAATCTGGATTTCTCAATGAAACGGCAGGGGAATTGTTCGCGGGGCTGGAGCGTTTTGATGCCCGTCAGAAAGTTATTGAGCAATTAGATAGCGATGGATTGTTGATTGAAAAAGAACCCTACGAGAACTCAGTTGGCTTTTCAGAAAGGGCGGATGTTCCGATTGAACCGAGACTTTCTGAGCAGTGGTTTCTGAAATATCCTAAAGTGGAAGAGGCTAAAAGAGCGGTAGAAGAAGGGATTGTTACTTTTCATCCTGACCGCTGGAAAAAAACCTATTTACATTGGCTGAATGGTATTCAGGACTGGTGCATTAGTCGTCAGCTATGGTGGGGTCATCGAATTCCAGTATGGTATCGAAAGGGTATTTCAAAGGATGCTTTGGATTACAGTAATAGCGAGCATGTTTATGTATCAACGAATCCTCCTGAAGATCTGGAAAATTGGGAGCAGGATCCAGATGTGCTGGACACATGGGCATCTTCATATCTGTGGCCAATGGCTAATTTGGGTTGGCCCACTCCAGATGAACTAACAGCAAAAGAGCTACAAACGTGGTATCCAACTTCCACTCTTGTGACTGGGTTTGACATTATCTTTTTCTGGGTTGCCAGAATGATCATGGCTGGGCTTGAGTTATATGGAGATGATAAAAAAGATCTCTCAAACGAAGAGATCAGCGCACGTATTCCTTTTAAAGATATCTATATTCATGGAACTGTGCGCGACGATCAGGGTCGTAAAATGTCAAAGAGCCTTGGCAATTCAATTGATCCGTTAAGCATCATTGAAAAATATAGTTCAGATGCTCTGCGTTTCTCATTATTGATGATCACCGCGACTGGGCAAGATGTGTATATCAACGATGAAAAATTTGAAATTGGACGAAATTTTATGACGAAGCTCTGGAATGCGGCTCGATTTATGGAGATGCATTCGGAAGGTACAGACTGGCAGTCTGTTGAATTGGAACAGGTGGAGTTGGCTCCCGATGATCATTATATTTTGAGCAAGCTGAATGAGACGATTGAAGCGGTAAATGAAAACCTTTCGCGTTATCGGTTTAATGATGCAACACTGGCACTATATGACTTTTTCTGGCATAGCTATTGTGATCGTTATCTAGAGTATTCGAAACCGCTTCTGTATCGTGGTTCGGAGGAAGAGAAGCTGAGAACACTGGCTGTGATGCACTTTGTATTTAGCACAGCTATACGTCTTCTCCACCCGTTTATGCCATTTTTAACAGAGGAATTATGGGAGGGCATGGCGTATAATCAGTCGTGTCGCCACATTATTAAAGCTCCATGGCCTGCCGATAAAATTTTCCTCTCATTGGATATGGAAACGGTCGAATATGTTGATGCTAAACATGATTTAATTAGAGTGGGGCGTATTTTACGTAGTGATTATGGATTGGCGTTGAAACAAGAAGCATCCTTCATGATTCGGTCTCAGAATGAAGAGATGGTTCGCCGAATAACGGCGGATCGTGACTCGATTTCAGCGGCGATTAAAGCAGCATCACTTGAAGTAGGGATTGAAGTTGAGCCATCTGGACCTATGCCAAGTGGGCTTTCTTCTTTGGGAACTATCTACATGTCAATTGAGGGGTTAGTTGATATTGAAGCGGAGTTGAAGAAGATGAGCGCTGAACTGAAGACGATAGAGGGTCATTTGAAAGGTGTTCAAGGCAAGTTAAACAACTCGAATTTTGTTGAGAAAGCACCGGAGGATGTGGTGAATGTGCAGCGAGAGAAAGAGGCAGAGCTGCTCGCGAAAAGAGATAAGCTTTCGCAAATGATTTCGATGATCAGCGGGGCGTAATGCGAACGCTGACTGACTCATAACCGCTCATCCGACTAAACGTCTCTTCATGTTCGATTTTAGGTATGGCATTTATAAGTTCAATTGTCTCAACTCGTTCGCTGAAAAGTTTTAGAAAACTCCGAATAACGAGCCTCGCATGGGGGGCTCCTAGGCAGTTATGAGGTCCAAATCCAAATCCCACATGTGGATTCGGTTTGCGGTCGAGGATCACCCGATTCGGCTGTTCAAATATTTCTTCATCTCGGTTGGCTGATGGCCAACATAAGCCGATACGACCACCAGCCTCTACAGGTTGATCATGGAGAGCTGTAGCGTGAGGGCATTGACGAGTAATGGCAGTTAAGGGGCTAACGAAGCGGACAAATTCTTCCGTTGCGGTAATGAGGTGTTGTTCATCCTCTCGCAGGAATGCTAGTGCTTCAGGATGTTCCGCTAGATGAGCTACAATGCTACTGAGCGTGTTAATAATGGTGTCTCTTCCACCAGCAAAGGTTACGTTGGCCTAGCCCTGTTTTTCTTCCATCGATAATGCACGTCCTTGAAATTGAGCTGCATTAAGTACGGAAAAGAAGTCGTTGCCGGGGTTTGTTTCTGCTCTTTCAAACTGCTTTTTCGTGTAGGCTTCGAGAACGGGACCCGCATCGTTTCCATCATCTCGATCATGAAAAACATGGACACCCCAGCTAATCCACTCATGGGCAGCTGATACAGGCATCTGAAGAAGGACAGCTAACGCGTGGCATTGTATTGGCAGGGCCAGCCCGCGGACGGCTTCAGGCTCAGAGTCTTTAAACCAGCAATCCAGTGCCTGATTAATAAGGTGTTCAATTTTAACTGCATATGCTGGATCTGTTTTTGGTCTCTTAAACATGGGTTCAACCAGAGCGCGATACGTTGTATGTTGCGGCGGATCGATTTCGAGAGGGAGTTGTCGGACGGTTCGGACATGGGCTTCAGAATGTAGGACACACATGAGAGGGTTATCGCTACTGTATGTCTGCCAGTCTTTGGCAGTTTTTCGGATCTCTTTTAGTTTGAGAATGAGAGGGATGGACTCACCGTCAATTTGTGCTATGTGCAGCCCACCGTTTTCTCGGTCTTTTTTAAGTGGATCCTGATTTGCAGACATAATTAGGCTCCTGCATTCGTTACTAATTGTTTCAGATCAAATTCGGGATTTTCAATATTATCCAAGGAAATGGAAAGTTCTTGTTCTATTATTTTTTTTCCAACGGTGTAGGCTCTGGCATCGTTTACAGCATCGACTGATTGAAGGCGGTGTTGGTTGAAGTGCCAAATTGAAAAAGCATTTCCTGGTGTTGGGGTGCCGCGAATGATTTCGTGGGTTACTTCGTGTTTAAGGCCGGCCATTTGTAACTTCACATCATATTGATCGGTCCAAAACCATGGTATAGCACTATGTTGAATTGGATGGCCACACAGGTTGGCCGCAACGGTTTTAGCCTGATCGACTGCATTCTGTACGGATTCAAGGCGAAGTGAGAGTTGATATCGCTCGTTCCACTGATTACAGCAGTCACCAATTGCAAAAATATCGGAATGCGATGTCTGATTGAAGGGGTTCACTTGAATGCCGTTATTAAGCTTCAGTCCGGCTTTCTCAGCAAGTTCAACATTCGGAGATGAACCAGTGCCTACTATGAGTTCATCACCTGTGAAGCGTTCTCCTAATGCTGTTGTTAGCTCTATTTTTTCACCGAGTTCATGTACGTCTGTCACTTCGGTGTCGCAGTGAATGGTAACGCCCTGTTGCTGGTGTAGTGATTGGAAATAGGTAGATATCGTTGAGCAGCATATTCTAGAAAGTAGCCGCTTCTCGCGTTCAAAGAGAGTTACAGTATGTCCCAGTTGATGAAGCGAAGCTGCTGTTTCTAATCCAATAAAACCTCCACCGAGGATAAGAATCTGTCTGGGTTGCTCGAGTCTCTCTTTTAATTGGCGGACATCACTTAGTTTTTGAATGGTATGTTTTCGGCATTGTTGTAGCCCGTTAACGGGGGGGAGAAGAGGGTGTGAGCCTGTTGCGAGTATGAGTTTATCGTATGCTATTTTTCCTGATTCCAGATGAATTAGATTAGATTTAGGATCAATGAAAATAACGTGCTTACCGAGTTCCAGTGAGATTTTATTTTTCTCAAAGAAAGTTTCAGCACGAAGTAATGGAGGTGATTCAGGCGCATCGGGCTTGAGTTGTATTTTTGAGAGAGGCGGTCGGTGATAGGGAAGATGGGGTTCTTCTCCGATCAGTGTGATGGAACCTGCATGTCCATTTGCGCGAAGAGCTGCACAACAGCTGGTTCCGGCGTGTCCAGCGCCGATGACAACTAACGATGGATTCATCGACCTATCACGCGGACAACAAGACCATCTAATGTTTCTGTTAGTAGAATTTGACATCCGAGACGGCTGCGCTCGTTAGCATGATCTTCAAATTCAAGTAGGCCTGCTTCTTCGTCTGAAGCAGTGCCTGTTTTTTCAATCCATTCTGGCTCAATTTGAACATGGCAGGTAGCACATGAACAAATGCCGCCACAATCTCCATCAATTCCCTCTACGCCATTTTCAACGGCGATTTGCATGAGGTTTTTCTCATCGGCATTGAGTGTAATGGTTTCGTTGGACGGAGTTATGTATGTCACGTGTGGCATGATGATAAATTTTCCTTTAGCTTTTTAAGATGTCATGAATGACATGCGCCTCTTCTACACCAGTTAATCGTTGGTCAATTCCTTGATGCTTGAATGTAAACTTTTCGTGATTAATTCCTAATTGATGTAATAACGTAGCATGGAAGTCGCGAACGTGCACGGGGTTTTCAGCGACATTGTAGCCAAATTCATCGGTGGAACCATAGGTTATTCCTGGCTGACTACCGGCTCCTGCCATCCAGGCAGTAAAACATCTTGGGTGGTGATCGCGCCCATAATTTGTGGCAGTTAGTTTGCCCTGACAATATGTGGTTCGTCTAAACTCTCCGCTCCAGACTACGAGCGTGTCCTCCAGCAGTCCACGCTGTTTCAAGTCCTGAATTAATCCATAACTCGCCTGATCAATGTCACGGCATTGATTTGGTAGATCGCCGGTTAGATTGCTGTGTTGATCCCATCCGCGGTGAAAAATCTGGGTGAAGCGTACACCCCGCTCTGCTAGGCGTCTGGCTGGGAGGCAGTTATAAGCAAAGGTGCCGGGTTTATGAACATCGGGACCATATAATTTTTTTGTATCTTCACTTTCGCTTTCCAGATCGGTTAGTTCGGGAACAGAGGTTTGCATACGGAACGCCATTTCATATTGCGCAATACGGGCATGAATTTCAGGGTCTCCCACCTATTCATATGTATGTTGATTCATCTTTTCAAGCCCGTCGAGCCAGTAGCGTGCACGGTTTTCTCCGAAGCGGGGAGAGTTGAGATAGCGTTCGACCATAGCGGAGTAGGCATTAGGCGATGGGTCGTTAATGAACTGTTCGATTTCTTTGGGGGTCGGGGGAAGGCCGCATAAGTCAAAACTTACACGGCGTATTAGGGTGTATCGATCTGCTCGGGGTGAGGGCTTAAAACCCTCTTCTTGAAGGCGTGCTTGTATGAAGGCATCAATCGGTGAATGCTGTGTAGGCTGATCGGGTAGGGTAGGTCGTTGAAGGGCGTTGAAAGACCAGTGCGTTTCATATGGAGCACCTTGCTCTATCCATGTGCGAATAGTTTCGATTTGTTCAGGGGTTAATTTTTTGTGTGTTTCGGGAGGAGGCATCACAATACGCGGGTGTTCGTCGATGAGACGCAGGTAGAGTTCACTATCATCCGGATCGCCGGGAACAACAGTGAAGTATCCGCCGAGGTCTTTCTTTAGTCCCTCTTCTGTGTCGAGTCGAAGTCCGGATTTTCTGGTTTCGGGATCGAATCCATGACAGCTAAAGCAGTTATCGGAGAGGATGGGACGTATATCGCGGTTAAACGAAACTTCGGCCTGCGTGAATGTGGATATAAATAGGGCTGAAAATAGGATGTATTTCATGTTTATAATCTACTCAGCTTTTCTTATGCAGAGTAACTAATCATTAGTATAGGCTGTTGTAGGGAGTTGGGTTGGTTTGAAAATGGTCTTTTCCGAACTGATGGTTGTGTTAGATTATGATTTTCCCGATGTAAATTTATAGGAGAGGTAGTGTGAATTTTACAGAGCAAGTTCGCCCAACGCGGCTGCCGGAGTGGTTGCGGCGTCCCATACAAACAGACAAAGCATACAGCGAGACGCATAATGCTTTGAAGAAGAATGGGTTGCACACGGTATGCGAAGATGCAAAATGCCCGAATCGACATGAGTGTTGGAATCATGGCACAGCGACGATTATGATTCTGGGTAATATTTGTACGCGCGACTGCCGGTTTTGTTCGATTGCTACAGGTAAGCCAACGGGTTTGGATCTTGAAGAGCCGTTGCGGGTTGCGGAAGCGGTGGAGAAGATGGCGCTCAAGCATGTGGTGATTACGAGTGTAACGCGTGATGATCTTCCTGACGGAGGAGCTGATATTTTTGCGCGGTCGGTCGAAGAGGTTAAGGCAAGAGTGCCGGGCATTACGGTCGAAGTGTTAACGCCTGATTTTTGGGGCAAAAAGGAGCATTTATATCGGGTGTTGGATGCGGGGCCGATTGTTTTTAACCACAACATTGAAACGGTCAAGCGGTTGCAGCGGTCTATTCGTTCGGGGGCAACGTATGATCGGTCGATGAGTATTTTACGGTATGCTTCTGAGCACAGTGATATTAAAGTCAAATCAGGTATTATGTTGGGGTTGGGCGAGTCGACAGATGAAGTGCTTGAAACGATTAATGATTTATATGCAAACGGAGTGCGTTTGTTGACGATTGGGCAGTACATGTCGCCGACGGGGGATCATGCACGGACGCACCGGTATGCGGAACCGCGTGAATTCGTAGAGTTAGAGGATGCGGCGTATGCTGTGGGATTTGATGCGGTGGCATCGGGTCCTCTCGTGCGATCTTCATATCGTGCGGACAAGATGATTCGGACCTAGTGAAGTGGATTCGGTGCGATGAAGGTTAAACGATTCGGAGTTTTAATCTGTGCGCATAACGAAGCAGAGCACATTGGATCGATTGTGCGATCGGTGAGTGCTCTGGAACCTGAACTTTTGCTTGTGGTAGATGATGGCTCAACGGATCATACGGCTGCATTGGCACAGCAGGCTGGGGCTACGGTTTTGCGGAATCGCCGGAATCTAGGAAAGGGGAGTTCATTAAAGCGTGGTTTCAAGACCATGCTTGAACGGCAAGTGGAAGCAGTTGTGGTGCTGGATGGTGATGGACAGCATGATCCGAATGAGATTCCACGATTCTTAGAGACTTATGAACGATCCGGCATTCCGATTTTAATTGGGAATCGTATGGCTGATACGAAGGGAATGCCGAGAACGCGAAAGTGGACCAATCGATTTTTTGCTTATGTGTTAAATCGATTGATGAAGGTGTATGTGGCGGACCCACCGTGTGGCTTTCGTTTTTATCGGTCGGATGTTCTTCCATTTATAATGAGTCCAGAACAGCGCTTTGCCTTTGAGTTCGATGTTCTATTACGGGCTGCAAGTCGACGAATTCGGATTGATTCGGTCCGAATTTCGACCATCTATGCCGCGCATCAGCGGAGTCATGTGGCGCCGTTGCGCGATGCTTGGCTGCTGGCAGGGGTCGTTCGGCATCATTTAGAGCGCTCGCGCTCTTGACTAGTGGTCCGATTGTGATTGTTGACGAGATGCGATCTCGACCCAGCTGATCAGTAGAATACCGGCAAGGATGAGAGCCATTGCGACAATGGTTTCGGTGTTAAGTGGAGGTAATGCGTAATGATAACCAACCACTTTTTCTTTAAGCTCGGAGCCTTTGGTGATGGTTTGAATGATTTCAGTTTTCCACGGCCAGAGGATGACGAGAGAGCCCAGAATGAATCCTGTGAGTAGTGAAACAGTTTGATCGTGATATTGCTTAAAGATCCAGCTAAGCAGACGGGCAAACAGTAGAATACCGAGTAGGGCGCCGATACCGAAAGGAATGAGTTGCGCGAGTTGAAATTGACTGATGGCATTAATTAGCAGTTCGTAATTGCCCATTAATAGTAGAACAAAGGAGCCGGAGAGTCCGGGGAGTATCATGCTACACATGGCGATGGCACCGCAGATCATTAGATAGAGGACTGAGTCACTACCCGTAGCCGGTGTTAAAAAAGCCATGCTACCAGCGATAAGAGTGCCGAGCGTGAAAAGAAGGCAGACCGATAGGTTCCAATTTTTGATGGTGCGTCCGACGGAGTAGACGGATGCAGCGATAAGGCCGAAGAAAAATGCCCAGACATATATTTTATGATGGATGAAAAGAATATCTAGCAGTCTAGCGAAAGAGAAAAGACTGAGAAGAACGCCGATGCCGATGGCGAGTAAAAAAGTGCCATCGATTTTTTTCCATAGAACAGCCCACTGTTTTTTCATGAGAAGATGAAGTGCTTGCGGATCGAAGGCGCTGACGGCATTAATGAGGCGTTCAAAAATGCCGGTGAGAAGGGCCATGGTTCCGCCAGAGACGCCGGGTACCACGTTGGCGGCTCCGATAAGAGCGCCTTTTAGAATTTGAATTAGAATGAAACGCATAACTGTCCTTCGAGAAGGGTTGCAAAGCAGGCAAAGGTGTAGTGATATTGCCAACGTATGTCAACGATGGAGGGAATAGAGAAATGAGTGATCAAGAAATTTTAGACGCGCTGGAAGTGATAATGGATGAGGAGGTTTCACCTGCTTTGGCTTCGCATGGTGGGGGCGGCACGATTACGAAGGTGGAGTCGGGCGTGGTGTATATTGAGTTGGAGGGCGGCTGTAAAGGTTGTCCGGGTGCGCGAATGACCATGAAAAATGGTATTGAGACGTTGTTTAAAGAGCGGGTTCCGGCGGTTAAAGAGGTGGTGGACGATACCGATCATTTCTGATCATCGGTTGTGGAAAAAAGATGAAAGTATTGATCGCAGAGGATAATTCATTTTCTTGTAAGCTGTTGGTTAAAACCTTAGAGAAAGCGGGGTATACGCCGATAGTTGCGGAGGATGGTGATACGGCGTGGGATATTATGCAGTCAGAGCAGGCACCTTCGATGGTGCTGTTAGACTGGATGATGCCGGGTCTGCAAGGTGTTGAAGTCTGTACCCGAATCCGTTCACTGGAAAAAACCGTACCGCCCTACATTATTATGCTGACAGCGAGAGCAGATCGGGATGATGTGGTGCAGGGTTTTGAAGCGGGAGCGGATGATTATCTTAAAAAGCCGTATGATAGTAGTGAGCTGTTGGCTCGTCTGAAAGTGGGAGAGCGGTTAGTACAACAGCAGGCATTAATGCATACGTTGATCGATTCGCTTCCGGATCCAATTTATGTGAAAGATAGCCGAGGGCTCTATTTGGGTTGCAACGATGCGTATGCAGCATTTGCTGGGACTGACAAAGATCAAATTGGGCAGAAGCAGGCAACAGATGTATTGCCGAGTGCGCAGGCTAATAAATCGCACATGGACGATCTGCGAGCATTGGCAGCGGATGAGCCAATGGAGTCGGAGGAGTGGACGGTGGATGCAGAGGGGAAAAATGTGTTTCATTACAGCATGCGTATCCCGTTAATGGAGTCTTCCTCTGGGTTGCGGGGCTTACTTGTGCTGCATCGCGATGTGAGTCATGAGAGTGTTGGTGAGAAGCAGTTGCGGTATCAGCATAAGATGTCGGTGTTGGGTAGTGTGTTGAGTAATGTTTCGCATGAGTTTAAAAACATCATTAATGCGATGATGGGGTTTGCTTCACTGGGCTTGGACTCGGTTAGTAAAGAGAACGAGGCGCATGAATATCTTAGTGATATTTATACAAGTGGTGAGAGTGCAAAAGAACTACTGGAAAAGCTGTTGGATTTTTCTCACAAGGAAAACCAAGAGATGGAGTTGTTGAGTTTGGAGAGTGTGGTAGAGGACTCGCTGGGTCTGGTGCGTATGATGAAGGCACCTTCGGTTGTGTTGGAATTTTCGGCAGCGGCGGATTTGCCGCCCATGTATGGTGACAGAGTGCAACTCCAGCAGATCGTAACGAATCTTTGTGTGAATGCACTGTATGCCATGGATAACCGTGAGTCAGCTGTGTTGACACTACGAATTGAACCGAGCGAGGGTGAGAATTCCGAAGAGCCCTCTATTCTCTTCTCTGTTGAAGATACCGGTTGTGGAATTCCAGCTGACGTAAAAGATGATATTTTTGAGCCGCATTTTTCAACGCGTGAGGGTGAGGGCAGTGGGCTCGGACTTGCGATCGTTAAAACAATTGTTGATCAGCATCAAGGTTCTATTGATGTTGAGAGTCAAGAAGGTGCGGGTTCCTGTTTTCGGATTCGTTTTCCTGCCAAAGTGTAGGGTTTTTGCCGAATCGGATTGAATGACGTTTCTCTTTCGTTACCTTGTAGGTAATTATCAGGAGTTAGCTATGTCGGAAGAGTCACAGGTTACGGTCTATTCACCTCCCGCTTCGGTCCGGGAGGGTTCGTATATATCGTCGATGGATGCGTATAAAGCACTCTATCGCGAGAGCATAGAAAAACCGGACGTGTTTTGGGCGGAAAAGGCGCGAGAAGAGCTAGAGTGGATTCGTCCATTTGATCAGGTTTGTGAAGGCAGCCTAGCAACGGGTGATATTCGTTGGTTTGAGGGCGGGCAGTTAAATGTGTCGGCTCAATGTATCGATCGGCATTTGGCGAGCCGAGCCAACAAAACAGCCATTCTCTGGGAGGGGGATGAGCCGGGGGATGTGAGACGAATTTCGTACCAGGAGTTGCATGATGAAGTGTGCCGGATGGCTAACGTGCTTCAGCAACATGGTATTGGAAAAGGTGATCGCGTGGCGCTCTACATGCCGATGATTCCGGCGGCGGCGTATGCAATGCTTGCCTGTGCGCGTATCGGTGCCATTCATAGTGTGGTTTTTGCTGGATTCAGTGCGGAGGCATTGCGGGAGCGGATTAATGATTCGCGTTGTAAGGCGGTGATTACGGCGGATGAAGGGCGGCGGGGACAGAAAAAAATTGCGTTGAAGTCATT
>CAXGYR010000008.1:0-43180 GCA_964014015.1 uncultured Kiritimatiellaceae bacterium | reverse complement strand
CTGGATTTTAAGCCCCTAGTTGGCATCGCGTACCCAATCGGTGATCACACTGCCCGGACTCCCCCGGACAGTGCTTTCTTCATTACAGGCCTAAACGTTGCCTAGTTATTCTTGATCATCAAGCGGATGAATGTCTGATCATTCGTCATCGGGATCGAGTTCGTCACTTCATCGAAGTTTCCGCCGAGCGTGGTGTCGGCACCACTAACGGTATACCCCGTATTGGTCCAGGTTCCGAAAACCAGATTATCCGTCAACTCCAGATAGTAGGTCAGATTGTCATCGTCGTTGCGCTGCACGTGCAAATACTGCATTCCACTGCCCGCCTGACTGAACGCCGGAATATTACCGTCGATGAAGCCGTTAGTCGGATTTCCGCCCAGACCGTATTCGGTCAGGTTATCCCATCCGTCTTCATCGAAGTCGGCAGCCGGATTGCTGAGGTCGACACCTCCCCAGCCATCCACCCATGCTGCATAGCCTTCGAGGGCCACAGCAGGCGAGATGTAAGTGGAAATTGCTAGATTGTCGATATTGATCCCGGCTGCAATTGCACCGGCTTCCACAGCGGCTTCAATCCGGAAGGCGGCCGAGGTACCGTTAGTCCATATTACACCGTTCATGGACGTCTGGGAAATATCGATGTCCTCGTCCTGCCAGAGGAGATCTGTTAACGTTTTCGGTGCCATGAGATTGTATCCGCCCCATGGCACATCATCCAGATCGCTGGCCGGTGACAGATGTGAGAGCCTGATCGTCGTATCGGCGGCTGTTCCATAGAGCAGTCTGTAGTCGAAATGAATATGAACTGATCCCAGATCGATATCCTGGCCGGTATTGTTGGTCACCTGGAAGTCCAAGCGTCTGATCGTTGCGTTTCCGCCATCGCTAGCCCGCAGCAGCACGGAAGAATCCTCCGTTCGTCCTGTCACGGCAGCAGCCGTACCATAGGTGTCGTCTCCACTCTCGGCCGTGGTGGTTTGCTGACCGCCCCCACCACCAGAAACGGTGGTTCCTATGTTGCCGGTATATCCCGACAAAGACTCGTCCGGGCTCGCGCTTGCAACAGCAACAGTGCCGGTGGGCCATGTATGCCATCCAACAAGAGCGGTAAGCGCTGAAATCTCGATCGCGCCCATATCCGGCGCACCATAAATCGGGTTCCCGAAATAGTCTTCGGTTACCGCAAAGCCAATGTCCAGCCCGATCGCATCGCCCGGCAGGTTGGTAATGGCAATACCCTGATCGGCGACCTGGTTGGTGTTTGCTGGCACATAAGCAACCGCAGTCAGCCATCCGGGATTCGCAAACATGGGATCCGCATTGACCGTGTCCGTAACGATGAACGGTGCGCCGGGCACCTTGCCCTGATACACCAGGTTGTTGTCGAAGAATATATTCGTCGCCGTACTTCCGCTGATCAGGTTCGAGGTGCTGCCTTCGATGTAGATGATATTGTTGGCAATCATCGCCCCGCTCACCGTGTCATCAACCAGGAACTTCGACAGGATCGATGCCTTGGTGAAGATGGTGTTGTTATAGATGTAGTTGTTATATGGGCCATCTTTAGGGCTGCCGACCCCGGTATACCCACCGAAGAAGAACATTTTTCCTTCTTGTGTTGCTCCGCCCACACCTTTCACACGGGCACCGTCATTGATGCTGATGTTGTAGCGGTAGACGTTGTTGCTGCTGCTGCCGAGGATTTCGGCAAATCCGCCTTCATTGTCGCGGCTCAGGTTGTACTGGATGACGCAGTCCGTATTGCCGATATCGATGTGCACACCGCAGGCGTCGTGTGATCCCCGGGCGCCTTCGAAAACATTATGTTCGATCAGCAGATCATGGCAATCCCAGATCCACAGGCCGGAATCCGTGTCCGTCAGGCCGTCGCTACCGTTGGAACCGGTCACGTTATTGCCGATTATCAGGCTGTCGCCGGCAATCTTGCCAACCTGCATACCGGATCCCTGAATGGTGTTGTTGGAGATCACCACATCCGTGTGGAAGAAGGTGCTGTCGATATTCCACTTGTTGATGGAAATCGATTTTCCTAGCACGTTAGAAATGGTGCAACCTTCGATAAGCACATCGTTGAATTTTGTGCCGCCATCAGGATGGGTATTCATGGCGAGTGCATTTGAAGTTGTTCCGGTGATATCGTGGATATTCAGGTTCCTGAAATAGAGATGGTCATAGGTGTTGGTTCCGCCTGCCCAGTATGCTGTTACCGAGATCCCTTCGCCGACGATTTCAAGATCCTCCACCTCAACATATTCGCAAAAGGACATATGGATGCTATTGGTGCCGTCCGAACCCGCAATAATGGGATCGTTGCCCGTGCCGTATGCGCCAACTTTAATCGGCAATGCAGCTGAACCCTTCACTTGCTGGAGCAGCAACTTACCCGGGAAGGTTTCCCCACGCTTGAGCAGAATTTGGTCGCCCGCCAAATAATTGGTGCTGGCCCGTGCCAGGGTCTGCCATGCATCATTCGTTGCCGTACCGCTGTTGAAATCACTGCCGCCCGTGGCATCGATATAATACGTGCCGGAAGAAACAATAGGATTGGTGCTGGCTGTCAGCGCGAGGTTGTCGTAGGTAACCGCCTTATGCCAGATCGGATCGGCGGAGGCGGTTGTGCCGTCCCAGGCAACGACTATGGTAAACGTGCCGGTTGCACCGCTTGCGATAGACAATCCGGACAAATCAACATCAACGCCCTGGCTGAAATAGTTGGCTGTTCCGACGGCCCGCTGGCTCAACGTGGAGCCGTTGACCGCACCCGTGATATTAGAAACGGCAATCAGGTCGATCGTGCCCCAATCTGTCGTGTCCGATGTGCCGGAACCAGTTGCGACCTTCTTATAGTCGTAATAAAACCCTTCAAGAGGCACATCCGCGTCGGTATTGTTCACAAACGTTAACGTCGTCGTCGCATGACCAACATTGGCAATATTGGCCTGCAGGCCGGATCGATCCGTCGTCGTTGGATCAACAACAGGACCGGTCGCACCGGCATTCCTGGTGGCGGACTGGGCGGCGGCAGTCGTTGCCGAGCCTCGGGTGCTGGTTGTTAAATTTGCGATCCAATTGGATGCCGTCGAATCTGCCGCTTCAACGTGCTGGGAGTTGTTGGCATTATCAAAGGCGTACCACGATCCTATAACCACATCCGCCTGTACCGCCCCACTAACCATTAATAAAGCAATAATCATTCCTTTATTCTTCATTATATACCTTTCTTCTTTTAATCGTTTTCACAATCCACTGGATCTACATCATCAGCCGCATGAAGACAGTTACTTGATGTTGCATATTGGTATACAGGCACTGACAGTTTTTGCGCAACTGACAGAACTTACAGGTGGGAATAGGAAGGAAAGACTGCTCCGGGCTTCAAGCTGCGGACTTCGGGGTTATATAATGCGCGACCTCAAGGCTTTGGCCACGGCTCCGGACTGGGACTGGACCTGAAGCTTTTTATATACATTGCCCAGATGAAAATGCGTAGTCCGCTCGGTGATCTGCAATACATCCCCGATTTCTTGTGCCGATAATCCTTCAGCCAGCTTTTCCAACACTTCGATTTCCCGTTGTGACAGGTCGAAATCCTCAACGGGAGAGGGCTGGCGCATTTCCTCAAGTACAATTTTTGCAACAGAGGGGCTCAGCGCGGTTTGGCCCATGAAAATGTCATCAATTCCTTTGATGATTTCCGCTCCGGAAGCCGTTTTCAGCAAGTATCCCGCAGCTCCGGCATCCAGTGCTTGGAGCACATTATCCTTGTCCTCAAAAACCGTTAAGACCATCACCGTGATGTCCGGCGCTAAGCGGGCTAGTTTTTTAATGCCCTCAACCCCACCCATTTCCGGAAGGCCTAGATCCATCAGAACCAGATCGGGCTTTTTTTCCGTCCCGACCACATCAAGAAACTCAATGCAAGAAGGGAATACCCGTTCACAGATAATATGATCCGCCCGTTTGAGAATCCGTTGGAGCATACGACGGTAGGTGGCATCATCTTCAACAATCCAAAGTGTAATAGGAACCATATCGACCTTTATATTATCCGGTTAATTCGATGTTTTATACGCAATGGAAGGATCATTTGAAAGCATGGCCAGGCGGATTTTCATGGCCACTTCCGTTCCTTCTCCGGGAGAAGAGTTAAGCTCCAATATGCCGCCCAGTTCAACCGCTCTTTTTTTCATACTCTCGACGCCCCAGCCGGCATGTCCTGCGGACGTATCAAATCCGCATCCATTGTCCTGCACTGAAATCCTAAGAAAGGTATGATCCGCTGTTGCAGACAGTTTCACCTTTGTTGCACCCGCGTGCCGCGCACAATTATGTATGGCCTCCCTGAATAGCATAATCAGGTGCCGCTTCAAGTTAAGACTGATTTCCACATTAGGCAGTTCCGAAGACAGTTCAACCTGTAATTCCACACCACGCAGCATGCGCTCAGCCCGTTCGACCATTTTGTTAATCAACTCCGGAAGAAGGATTACGTTTTGATCTGTAACCCACACCACCTCTCGCAGGGAAGAGCACGCTTCGCGCGCCATCAGCGTCAGTTCGCCCAATTCTTCCTTAACCGTCTCATTCACGGCCATCGATTCCAGCTCTTCCGACATCAGCGAGATTCCTCCCAGGCTGCTGCCTACTTCATCGTGGAGGTCCCGGGTAATGCGCTGCTTGAGCTTACTGAGTTCGCGTTTCCGCTGACGGCGCTGCCCGCACCAGCCCAAAAAGAGAACCAGAAGCAGCAACACCCCTCCCGACACACTCAGACGCAACTGAAGTGCTCCCCAGGCATGCTCTACCAGTGCCAATTCCTGCTCGACCATTACTAGTTTACGATCGAGCGAGCGACGTTGGGCAAGACCCTTGATCCGTTCTGATTCGGAAAGAATACGGCGGTTCCGGCTGAATCCGTCGACTAGCCTTGGAAGCTGCTCCACTGCATGATCCGGCAAGCCGGTTGCCGAAACCGCGCAATCCGTCGACCAATAATTATTATATTCGCCAACCCGAATTTCACCTAACCCAAGAATGCTGCGGTTTTGATAATTGGAAAATTCATTCAGCGTGATCCTGACATAACGCGCTTCGTAGGCGCGCGTAGCGATAATCAACAGATTATCCCTATACAGCTGCTCGCGGGCATTCCGTACTTCAGCCATTCGAACTTCTTTAAAATCCGGATCACGGGAAAATTCAACTTTCACTTTACCAGGGAAGCCGAACAAAGGAACCGCCATGCCATACGGCGCCTCCGCTGGCCAGAGATGAACCCCGCCAACCTCCCGAACCTCGCCCAGATCCATAATGATTTCAACGGGACCGCTCGGCTCTTCCTCATCCCAGGTAACCATGAGGTCATTTCCATCTGAAATTTCTTCACTGAGCGGCAGCCCCAGACCGGCAAAGCCATCTTTCAAATACTGCACATGCCATAACGGCGGTTTGGACAGGGAATGGGATGCTTCAATCTTAACATCAGGCCCCCATCCCATCATATTATCGCTCATTCGCTCCTGCGTATTGCGGCGGAACAGATAAAGCTCTCCCAAGGCATAGTATTCCCCCACCGAGTCAGCACCGCCCTGTGGAAATGATATCTGAACCTGATACACCTGCTGGCCTGAACATTGGAAAAAAACCGGATACGGACCGGGATCAGGAAAATCCGCATCCATCCAGTTTGCCACCTCAACCCATTCGGCCTGATCCCGACGTTCTTCCCAACGGGCGGCATCTCCAGCAATCCACTCCCCCCGATTTTCCAGCACATCAATTTTAAAGCGTTTAGGAAAGGCATAGGCTTCCGGTCCGGACTCACCGGAAACCAATACGGGCATAAATGCAATGGAGTCCAGTTTCGAATGAAATTCAAATTGGATATCAATGTGCTGCGCTTCACCCGATGGAATCTCGATCGGCATGGAATGATATCCAAGATGGTCGGACATCGGTTTAGGGGTGTGCTGAGGTAAAACAGAGATCGACTTCAGCATACGTTCCCGCTCCGCCTTCAAGCGACTGATTCGCGCCGGCAACAGCCCTTTTGTGACCGTATCTTTTGGGGAGATCAGTGTATGAAGCTGATCTGAAAAACAGGGATCTACGACACTGTTTTCCTCGGCTGCCGCCGGAATCAGCCCTGGTATCAGGAGCCCCATGAAACAGAATGCTATTTTCATTCGCATACTCATCTTGAAACGTTAGCGCATTGGTCTGCTGATGAAAAGAAGATCAGCAGAAACTCGTGCTTCGGAAACCTATTCCAACCCCATGTAATCTGGATAGTTTGCCGCTCATAAAAGAATTATTTCCACTGACACATTTCTGACATGTGGAGGATGGTAAATGCAGGTAAATAGCGGATAAGTGATTCGTGTATTTATTAGAAAAACCCTATTTTTATTGGGTTTTTTGGGCTTAATTTCTGGATTTTAAGTCCTTTGTGTTCATCAATTTTACGTGTTAGTAGGTTCGGGTGTGCCTCAAGTTGAGGCATTCATTTCTTGTAGCGTCATCTCTAATTCCCTCTCCATTTTTTTATCAATCTTATAGAAGATTGTAATGAAAGCAGTGAACAACGCAAAGAGAGCCGGGATGATACTCATTAGAAGTCTCAGCATGTGCAGGGTCTCCGCAGATTGAACGTCATTAGCCACGTAACCCACACCGCTTAAAATAAACATCGCTAGGGCTGGACCAACAGACCACCCGATTTTTTGGGAAGCGGTTCCGGCTGAAAAAATGACGCCCGTGCTACGATGTCCAAATTTAACCGCTCCATAGTCAGCTGTATCCGCGATCATTGACCAGAAAATCGGCATCATCGGTGCTGCAACAAAGGCTATTAATAATTGATTAATTAACATTAAACGAAATGAATCAACGGGAATGAAATAAAACCATATCAATAAAATCGCAAACAGAATGTTCAGCACCGCATATGCGCTCTTTTTACAACCAATGACCGTACTAATCCATTTTGCAAATATAACAGCAATCACTGCCGCTACGCTGTTGTAGAGCAGCAGGGTCGTACCCCACTCTTCTCGACCCACAACGTATTTAAAGAAATGAAGTAGTGAGGTTCCACGAATGGCTTGGCTTAATACCGTGAAGATACTTATCACAATAATAATCAACCACGGACCGTTCTTTGCCAATTCTCGGATCTCTTGTTTAAAACGAGGACGCCCTTTTTGGACGGGCTGAATTCGCTCTTTACTGGTTTTAAAGGTTACAAAAAATAGCAATCCGGCCATTACAGCCAATACGGACATGGCACCCACATAGCCAACCTGATCGTTCCCTTTGCCAAAAGTGGTCACCAAATAAGGCAATAATAGCGTAACGATAAAAATCCCGCTGTTTGCGCCAATGAAGCGGAACGATGCCAACACGGTACGCTGGTCAGATTTAGCTGTCATTACCCCCATTAATGCTCCATAGGGAACATTTATAGCTGTATAGACCATCATTAGTAATGTGTACGTGACGTAGGCATAAACAATCTTCAATGTGGGCGAAAGATTGAAGCTGGTAAATGTTAGAACACCTAAAACCATGTAGGGAATAATCATCCATAATATCCACGGACGAAACTTTCCCATTCGGGTATTCGTACGGTCAGCAATTGCGCCCATGATAGGATCATTAATCCAGTCCCATGTTCGAGTGATGATCAGCATAGTCGCCAATGCGGCGGGCGTAATTCCAAACACATCGGTGTAAAAAATCGCCATAAAATTCATAAAAATACCAAAATAAAGACAGGAAGCGACATCTCCAGCAGCGTACCCCGCCTTTTCACTCCAGCTCAGCGTTACCGCAGGATCCTCGGGAGCATTTATTCCAGATATTTTCATTCCACATCTCTCTTCTTCAGTTGTTCCAACCAATCAACAGCAAGACGATTATAGGATGCCTGATCCGGCAACGTATTATGTTTATCATGGTATCGAGCTAATTCACGATTAGCTTTATGCAAAAATTGATGATGCAAATGCCAAGCTGGCTGTTTGACACCTTTATCATCAATCAACCACGTTATTCCACTTTCTGGAATCGCCCTTTAGTTACACCAGGACCGAAAACGAAGTCATCAGGCTCATTTTTTTCTTTATACCAGAGTGACTCACCACGAATAATTTCGTTGTCATAAAACTCAAGGTTTTCAACATGGTCAGCAATCATAAGGGGTTTAAATATCTGAATAATCCGATTATTGTGAATACGAACATTTTTATGGATTGGAATGTTACTATCAGAATGCTTTAGCGTGGCATGAATATGAAATGTAGCCTGTGAAAAACCACCACTGTTACATTGATCAAAAACATTGTTATAAATCTCAACATCCTCGACCCCTCCAGCCTCATACCAGCTCGACGCCTCCCCGCGAATCTTTATGGCACAACCTTGCGTATTAAAATAGTTATCATGGATACGGACTTTACCTAATGTTTTAATCAGCAAGCTGCGAGCACGATGATTGCTAAAATGATTATGACTAATTTTCACGTTCGTATCGTGTGCTCGCAAGGTAACAACCACATTATCCCATTCAAGATTTGGCAGAGGTTCTTTAAACGTCAGTAAATCCTCCTGCGCAGCATCCAAATTTAACGACTGGTCTAAGGTTCCTTCTCCAAGAAGCTCTAGCGTATCGGCATCATGAAAACCTATAGTGTCACCGGAATACAATGTATCTACTCCCATCTGCTGAAAATGGTTCAACCGTGTAACCAATGCTTTGTGGTTTTGCTTACGCACAACCGGACGATATATTCCGTGAATATTACAATCATCATCACCCTGCAGCTCAAACCGGCAATTCGTGAGATGAATATCACCTCGGCACTCCACGAAATGCATCACGTCGTGATGCGTTGTGAACCAACGATCGGAACCCGATCGGCGGACGGCGTTTACGCCATCGATATACAGATTCCGTGAGCCTTCAAAAATAGCCCCGAATGCCGCAGCATGATGCAAGGTTATATTTTCTAGGCGAATATTTTCGCAACGATGAACTACGAATCCAGGCGAAGAGCGGTCATTATATTGAAAGACTGCCACATGACCGACCTCAAGTGGACTGCGTATTTTAGATGATCGAATTCTAACTATACCCTCTTCAATACGTTCCGCTGTGTGATCACGACCCACGCCATATTCATCCCAGCTTTTAAAGACAAGCCGGCCGCGTTTCGGGTTGAAAACATTCATGTTGTTGAACTCCATAGGTTCCGGTAAATCCGGATTGTTGAATACCAGCCGCTCACCACGGATTCCAACAGGATATTGTTGTAGGTCGAAACGGACATCAAAATATCCCTTGCCCACTTCTACGATTTCACCTTGACTGAAAAATGGATATTCCCAATCGATTGTCAGATTTTTGATCGTCACGTTTTTTGCATTCTTAAGATAGAAAGGGATAATATGGCCGTGGCACACCAGCTCCGCGCCATTTCCATCAATAACGAGATTTTCAGCATTTTGAAGATCAAATAATAGTTGCTTCATACCATCGTTGTTGTTCGAGATATGGAGCGTCCGCTGAATGCCGTTTTCGGCATAGGCATGATGAATCCCCTTCGGAAGGACAATCGTTTTTTCCCCGGCAGTAACTTCCGAGCGAACCCAATCTTCAAAAGGTTCAGCGAACGATGCGCTACTAGCTGACAGAAGACATATTGTTGCTATGTATAAAACCTTCAACCTACACTCCTACCGAATACTCAACGGAAGCCAAACCGACATCTTAGGCTCTTCACGATTATTCCATCCAAAATAGGGAATCATTTCTATATTGATCTTCTTCGGCTTTACATCACCCAACTCACGGTAAGCCCCAATTTTTCCACCCGCTGCATGGATAGCTTCCGCCTTCGTTTTCAGCACCGTTACTCCACCAAGCAGCCCTGGACGAAATTCTGTTTCCCACTTGGCATTGGAGGGAATCTGAACCTGCTCGATGTTAATCCCTTCCGGAATATCGATCGACTCGAGACAGTAAACAACAGGTCCGCGCTTCATTGCCACCTGACCACGGGAGGTTTCCATCAAATAATCGGACACCAGCATTTTAACCTCCATAGGAAGGTCAAGCTCCACCACATCACCCTGTTTCCAATCGCGCAATACTTCCGCGTATTGCCCACTGGATGCACAAGGAGTCTTTTTCCCGTTAATTTTCAGGCTTGCGCCTTCAGCCCAATATGGAATCCGCATTTTCAAGGCAAAGGAGCCTTCGCTTTGAAGGGTCAGCTTTACATTACCATTCCAAGGAAATGAAGTTTCTTGCAATACCTTCACACGGGTACCATCTGGGAGTTTGGTATCCAACGTGCTGCCGGCATAATGA
The DNA here is from genome assembly GCA_964014015.1 of uncultured Kiritimatiellaceae bacterium. Classification (GTDB taxonomy): domain Bacteria; phylum Verrucomicrobiota; class Kiritimatiellia; order Kiritimatiellales; family Pontiellaceae; genus Pontiella. Next base: position 32,784 of record CAXGYR010000008.1, on the reverse strand, counting down.
TGAATCCAAAGTACATCTTCTCCGACTCCATACAGATAGGATGCATAGAGTGCCAAATTGCGAAGGATATTTGTCGGACAGCAGATCAGCTTGCGTCCGGGAAATCCCCGCTTGTGCGTATATTTAAGTTCATGAATTACTTCATGGTCGCATGCGTGCCAGCGAAGGGGATTGGCATAGGACCAACCAATTCCATCTATCTCGACCCCGCTCAAGATTGAGTTGAACCAATTGAGCTCCATGATATCCGCAAAGCGCGGTTCGCCCGACGCCTGTAGCATGCGCCAATTCCACATCATATTACCGACCATACCGCAGGTTTCATTATACCCATGAGCCATAGGAAGGTCATAGGGTTTTGCAACGCCTTCATTCATGAAATCACCCTTGATATGCGTGCGAACTCCCTCCTTAAAATTAAAGGTAGGAAACTGGGTGTGGTGAGGACTCACCCCGCCGGTCACATACATTTTCTTCTCCGTCAAATCATGCCACAGATGATCGAGGGCGCGCCAAAGTGATTCATCACCGGTTTCAAGATAGGCATCGGTTGCTCCCGCATAAAGATACGTAAAAAAAACCGCATGCCCGAGCACCTCTTTTGACTCGCGTAACGGCACCCAGTTCTGTGTGTTAATGTAGCCTTCTGACGTATTCCATGATTGTATATGATGCGGCATCTTTAACACCTCATCATTCTTTTTCTTCTGCGGTGGATGTTTTCCACGCGCATCAATAAAATGATTCGCTAGTTCTAAATACCGATTATTACCCGTCACTCGATAGAGATCGACCGCACCCATGATGATCGATGGGTTATTCGGAAAGGAGGGATATTGCGCCTGATTTTTTGTGAAGAAATCATACACAAACATCGCATTCTTTTCAGCAACATCAAGAAATTCGCGCTTACCGGTGGCTTGGAAATGAGCCGCCGCCGCTGTTAGCAAGTGCCCCATCGTGTATAACTCATGCCGCTGATAATCCTCAAAGCGCCCAAAATCATCTCGGGCCGTAACCTGAGTGGCCAGATAACCATCATCTTCCTGCGCTTGAGCGATAATCGCAATCATCTCATCCACTTGATCATCCAGGCGACGCCCTTCAAACTCAGCATCAGGTTTATGTATTAGGATGTAAGATGCGGTTTCAATCCATTTATAAAGCCAGGCATCCTGCCAATGGGTTCCCGCAAAACACCCCTCCATTAATCCGGCAGCAATTTTAAAGTTCTGGATTACATGTCCGGTTGCTGGATCATTCGCACGCTCCCAAAGATCCTTCATAGATGCATAGCGGTTCACCTCTTGCCGCTCCGCCCAAAAACCTTCCGTCAACTGAACATCCTTCAACGGCACCGGTTGCATAACTGCATGCGGCCGCACCGCAAACGCACCCTGTAAAGCTAAGACAATTACTCCTAAACAAACTAATCTAATCATCTCTTCTCTCTTTCTAATAATCATGTTCGATAAGCTACAAAAAATAAGTTCCCAAACCCTGTACATTTTATCTTCTTAATTAAAATACTGTGGACACACAAGCTTTTCTAATAATCTGAAAATCTAGTTGGCAACTTAACACAAAGCCACTTTTTTTGTTGATATAGACCCTCTTAAACAGTTTCAGCTTTCCCGCTAAAATTGCCATATTCTCACTCACTGGCATCCACTATACAAGATAAGAGGCGCAACGTATCAAATATAATCCTCTGCCCCCTGAACGCTGATTACACTCGTCTGCCTATCCGTCTAAACCGATATCCACAATATGAAACTTTGGGTTGCCCCGTTGCTTCCTGATCGTAATACGGCTCGGGAGTGCAGGAAGTTCAAACGCATCGATCTGGAATCCAGTATGGGTTCCCCGCGCCCTTCCAACCCGTTTACCGTGGGCAAACACCTCCCATGCATCGCCCGGCTCAGCCAGCCATTCAATGGAAACCATTGCCGATTTCCCCCTATGGGTCTGGCAAAATTCCGAAGCGATAGAAAGCGTGGTTTCCTTTTCCTTGATGGTTCCAAGCATGAAGGCACGATGATCGTCGGAGGAATCGACCACGATGTCTGATTTTGAGGAATCATCCTCCGTAAGCCAGTAGCCGACGTTGCGCATTTTGATATTCTTTCCGCTCCAGTCGGAGTAGCCCGCGAACACCATCCAGGCGTGCTCAGTCTTGGCCGGATCCATTTCGCCGCCTGCATATTTCATGAACACATCGAGCGCCGCCTGATAGGCCGGAGTGTTCAACCGGAACAGTTCGGTCCCTCCCCAAGCGCTCATCGTCACCCCTTCGTAGAGCTTCAGGAATTGCCGCCAGTAGATTTCCTTTTCCGGTAAATGCGGCGAAACCCTATAGTTCATTTGCTTGCCGTGCTTTGCATTCCATCCATCGCCAGCGAAGCTGGCATAGGTATCCTCGTGAAATGCGCCCTTCTTGAGGTCGCGGGTATATTTTTTATAAACCTTTGCGCGAGAGGAAATCGGCTTGGTCCGGGACGCCGAAGCATCCGTTCCCATGCAGACGGTGTAGGTGTTGGCATAGTAACCGGACAGATCAAGATTCAAGCCCTGATCCACTTCCAAATAGGGACGAAGGAAACAATAAATTCCCAATGGATGAAATGCTTCCTGATAAAACCCGATCACATCGCGGAAATATTGCTTCGCCTCTTTGTAATCATCCGCCTCCAGCAGCGGCGGATAGATCGGATCGCCATTGCGCGGCGGAATCCAGGTGCTGCGGTCCGGCGAGATGCCCGCAATCTGCATTTCCCCGCCATTGAAACTATAGTGCCAAGCCTCCTCGTTGAAGGCATTGGGCTGCACGCGCAGGCCGAGGAACCATTTACGGTGAGGCGATTCCGCCACATGGGCGGCCAATGCTTGAACCATCTCATTATAAAATTGCTTATAAGCGGGCGACCAGAATTGCGGCGCTTTGGCCTTTTCGCGGCGGCTCGCTCCCCCGCCCCGGCCCTGGTCATCCAATGGTGATTTACCGCCAACATGCGCGACATAGTCAAAAATCCATTCCGGTGCGGGGGCATTAAATTTAAAGATGGTCGGTTTCTGAGTGTAGGCACTCCAGGCTAGCAACGCATCCAGTTTTGAAAAATCGAACCGATCCCTTTCCGGCTGCAGCTCCGCCCAGCCGATTTGCGACTGAACCGTAACCACGGAATAGTGCTTGTCGTATTCCTGCGCTTTCGCATTACCGTTCCATGCATTCTTAATACCGTGCAGAAACGGGTCTTTCAGATCGAATACATAACCGTCCGGATAGGCGATCACGATCTCCTTCGCCGCTTTGATTTCCGTGCCATCGATCAGGCTCACATGATAAACGCCTGGACGGAGACCTACGGTTTTGAATCCAATCCGGTCACCCTTTCGGACTTTTCTGAATGTACCAAACTCCGTTTCAGTTGCCAGCCGGGCGATAGTTCCGGCATCCAGCTTAGGATGCGACCATCCGGTCAGGCAGAGCACTCCCGAACGGGATGGCGTAACTTCAACAACCTCGCCGCGAACGAAGCGATCACAATCCAACCCCAACCATTCCTCGTTTTGACGCACCGCTTTTGCACCCGGCTCCAACGAAGCCTGCACAGCCGATGCCCAAACCAGCACACCAGCCAACCCTGTTGCTTTAAGCCACATATACATTTTAACCTTGTAATTAGCGTTCACAGGAAAAAGAGAGACCGTCGATCCGCTCCTCCTGAATATCAAAGAACTGCTCTTTGTTCTCTTCAGTCACGCCGGTACCGTTGATCACAATATTCTTGAAGGTTATGTTTTTGATAGCGTTTTCGTGCCCCGATCCAAGCTGAGAACGATAGGCAATCAACGGTGATGTAACGGTAATGTTTTCAAAGTGCATACCATCGATCTTGGAATGGCTTTCGTCGGTGGTCGGCATGAACCAACCTGGATTCACCTCGCCGGTGTTCAGGTTATAGACATTGAAGACACGATAGAGATAGGGCGACTCAATGCGGATATCCCTAAATATAAAATTCTGAATGGTATATGGTACTGCTGTAACGCAGGCAATTGCCCCCATACCCTGACGAGGCCAGTCGCCACGGGCCACATTGGGATCCTTGAAATAGGTGATTATATCGACATCCTCCACCACACTATCGGCCATGAGCGTATCCGAACGATACGTTTCCTTCACCATCAGGGCATGCGCGTTGGTGGCCTGCCAGAGCACGATATGGTTGGCTTTTGTGTTATGATTAATTTTCAAGTTGTCGTCGTGCGACATGAAAAAGCAGTTTCTTATAACACTGTTGTCTGAATAATCCGGGCCGTCACAATTGCCGTGCCACGCCCCCACCAACGTAACGTCTTCAATCAGGCGACTGCTATAGATGCTAAAACCGGCCCGGTCCGTCAGGGTAATCCCGGAAACTATGTCGATATCAATCAACTGGCTGGCCTCAGAAAAGCTGTGTATCCAAAGGTGCTTTGCCCCGGAAATCACTCCGCGTCCGATGATAGCGGTCGGACCCGCCTCCTTGTCGTGATAGCGTTTGAAACGCGCCAGCACGTAGGCACCGCCCTCGATGTAGACCGTCTGCCCGCGCTTGATTCGGGTCTGGAAAAAAGGTGCGTATCCCATCTGAGAATGATCATGTATGCCTGGCCTAAACCAGACTACGTCGTATGCTAGCATTTCATCTTCATTCAGCCGATCGCCCGGATTCACAAAGAGCGTTTTTTGTTTTTTCGGATTAGGAACCCGCGTCTCGGGAGGGAGGGCGGAAAGAATCAGCGGATTCGCGTATCCTTCTTCCAGCGCACTGGAAAGCTCACGGCCGTGGTAGTCCTTGCGTTTGCTTTCCACACCATAGTCCACATCCCACGTCTGAATCGGAACATGGCCTTTCCCCATATTAACGAACTTGTTCCACGTCTGCTCATAGTTGGGAAGGATCGCGACCTTTTCCGGTCGATCTAGCGTAAAGACAATCGTATTGCCGTTCTCAATCCAGCAGGGAATATCATATGAGGATGGCAGTACCTTAGCACTTTTCAGCGGCAGCGTGATATGTTCTGCTCCCGGCCTAATTTTCACCCGCACTGTCACCGTTCCATCAAATGAAAAGATGGAGTGAGAGTGCTTTGCCGGTCCCTTGTGCGGAATCGTAACCATTTGATCCAACGATCCGTTTTCCCTCAATCGGGGATAGGTTGCGAAACCTTTACTCTGATAGACAAAGCTGGATTTAGTTTCCCCGTTCTGGGTTACGCTTACCTCATAGTCGGCAGAGCTAAGCGCTTCTCCTCCCGGCACATCATACGTCCACACCTCGGCCCACCCTGTGATCACGGTTGTGAACGATGCAATAACAGCGACTCCAATTCCAGTGACTTCCTTCTTAACATTCATTTTTATTTTCCTGATCATATCCACTCACTTAAAATTTAATATGCCCGACCACTTTCTCAACCATTTTTTGGGTAAGGACAGTCAACACATCCTCTGGAAAACGGTATTTCCAGATACGGAGATACATCCTACCCTCATGAATAAAACCTCAAATGGCTTTCAACATTACCCAATCGCTCGACTGAATAGGTTACTACCCAATTTTTAATCAACATAGTAACCATTTTATTGATCCAACATACCAACTGCCTAAGCTACTGTTGTGTACCACTACACTTAACCAAGTACGAAAGCGGGCTTTTTCAGGACTAAAACTCGCCAAACTCTTCCAAAGCTTCACCAGCACAGTCTGAACAATGTTTAACACCTTTATTCACCTTATTGAGCGTCCACTTATTCGACTTCAAAACGCAAACGAATAAACTGCAACGTTTCATCCGTGAATGGAATCCAGTTACTAATCATCATAAAGTCACTTCCCAATTCATTCGTACCCACAATGGGATTATTTAACGTCGTCCAGTTATTGGATATAAGATTGTCGGTTGTTTCCACACGATAGGTAACACCTAAGTTCCTCTTAGCAAGCATAGTGTGTAAATAACTGAGACCCCCGCTCTCAACAATAACCTCAGGCTGAATCCCGATATCAGATGGATCATTCGGATCACCTCCTAGCACAAACTCCGTCAGGTTTGCCACACCATCACCGTCATCATCTCCCTCCAGCGATTCACTCAATGTATATTGATTCGACCAACTGGAATAAAGAGACTCATGAAACGTCAAGTTCCACAATTTATCTGTCTCAATCTCAAAAAAATCATCTTTGTTCTCCTCGCCAACCCGAACATTATTCACATCTAAATTAGCAAACGAAACATTTGAGAAGGAATCCGTATAGGCTGATCCCAGCAAGGAGCGGTATGCAATGAGAGGGCTATCAACGGTGATATTTTCAAATATTAATCCATCAATACGAGTATGCCGCTCCTCCGAAGTAGGTGTAAACCAGTTCGGTGCATAGTCCTCATTAGTGTCCATGTTATACAAACTGAAAACACGGAAAAGATAGGGCGATTCAATGCGGATATCGCGAAACGTGAAATTCCGCACCTGCAAATCGCTGCCGGTAAGACAGGCGATGGCGCCTGGCCCCAACTTCCCCCAAGGATGCTCCCATGTAGTAGGCTCACTAAAATACGCAATAATATCGACATCCTCCACAACTGAATTAGAGAACACCACGCCATCCAACATTTCTTTAACCATGATTGGGTGAGCGCTTTTCAGTTGCCATATCACCAGATGGCGCGCAAGGGTATGGTCATTCAGCTTCAGGTTATCATCGTGAGCGATTAAGAAAGAGTTCTCTACCGTGCAATGATCCAGAGAATCCAGTCCGTCATTATTGCCATGCCATGCACCCAACATGGCAATGCCCTCAATTAGCTCTCCACCCTCAATCCCAAATTTTGCTCGATCCACAACAGTAATTCCAGATACACGATCCACATCAATAATCTGGCTTCCATTATCATAGTCCCCCGTCCAATGATGATGAATACCTGACACCACACCGCGCCCCCTAATTGTGCAAGCCGCCGAGCCCAACACCTGATTCTTCTTGATGCGGGCCAGCAGATAAGCCCCATCGTCGAGATAGAAGGTCTGTCCGGCACGTATCATCGTCTGATAATACGGAGCATTCCCCATGCGAGAAAAATCGTGTGCACCCGCTGCAAACCAGATGGTATCAAATGTATCAAGCTCATCTTGGGTCGGCTGATCGCCCGGCTCAACTATCAACACATCTGAAGATTCTAAAGTCGGCACATTCTCATCTGGCGGATGTCCCAGAAACACCATTGGATTCGTAAACCCTTCAGACAGATCTCGTTTAAGCCTTGCACCTTCATAGGTTTCTCGAGCAAGCTCTTGCTGATAATCATTGGTCCAGGACTGAACGGGCACATGTCCAACAGCGCGTGTTTCATAGATAGCCATTGCCTCATCATAATTGGCAATCACCGCTACTTTTTCAGGACGATTAAGTGTAAAAACAATAGTATCACCTCCCTCGATTGAACAAGGTATGTCATACGATGATGGGAGTATTTTCGCGCTTTGCAACGGCAAGGAAATACCCTCGGCCCCATTGCGCACTTTCACACGCACTTGGATCGGGCTATCCAACGAGCATCCCGCCCAGGAATGCGCCGTCATTCCACGATCAGAATACACTCTGGTCGCAATGGGCTGAAGATTCCAATCATATTGAATATATTCATCACGTCCATAACTGTAATAAACCGTCAATTCATTTGTGCTCCCTCCCTGCACAACCGACACCTCGTAGTCCTGAGAAAGCGGCGGCGTAGTAAAAGCCAGATGAACCTCTTGGAATGCTTCAACCACTCCATTTTTTGTTAATGTTAGATTATAGGTCCCAGACTCCATTGTTCCCGTATCAATAATATTCGTCATTCCAGCAACAGCCGTTATCGAAGTAACAGCAAGAGAAGACAGTTCTGTTACATCCGGATTAACCACTGGTTGATACCACTTCGAAAACATAACCGTTCCATCCAATTCCGGTAAAATGGCAAAAGGGCGCCCCTGTGGAATCCATGAAGTATTACTGCCTGTAGCGACTTTCGAAAGAGTTATATTGTCCAACCAAACATCGTTAACTCCCTCGCTACCTAAGAAAAAGTGAATAGTAACATCAGTAATATCTGCCGACGAATGCGTGAATTCTGCAACAAATGATTCAGACGAATCATGCAACTGAAAATTTTTCCAGAACAACCCTCCCAGACTTCTGCTTTTCAATTGTAGAGCAAGATTCCGCGAAGACTCGGCTCGCGCAGTAAACGAGAGTCTATAATTTGTATTGGACTGCAAACTAATACCCGACTGACTCAATCCTAGGTGCCAGTTTGTGCCGTCATCCACCACCACATCAGCATGCAGCTCCCCGGACACTACCGCTACACTTCCCTGAGCAGGAGCTCTTTCAGTGAATAACCAACTGTTCAAGCCATCCAAAAACCCGCCATTTATCAGCAGATTTTCTCCACTATCTAGCTCCATTGCAGCCAATGTAAAACCCAAATGAAATCCGCGAAAATAGATTGTATCGCGGTATTGTTGATCCACAACATCAGTCGCCCCCGGCTGGAGTTGAACAGCTTCAACTATCATGGGACTGGTATCACCGGTCTGCAGTTGCCAATGATCAAGCAACGGCTGCAGATCAATCACAGCATACACCCATCCCGATTCATCTGCCTTAAGATCGACATTGAGCGCTCCCGTCTGTGTATCATTATTCCAGACTGCCGCAATACCATTGATCGTGATTCCGATCTTAAAGTTAATTACGCCACCAGTATTTTTTGCCACAGCCGGCTTGTAATGAAAAGAAAGGTAAGGTGCAGAACTGATGTTATTTGACAACTCTGTGATATCAAACATAGGGCCCCAAGCACTCGTAATTCCGCTATTATCAACCGCCAATACCGTTTCACCATCAATATTTGCCAGCGCCACATCAACGAGCGCGTACTGCCCACCTGCAACAATGTAAGATGGAAGTGTTGATTCTGTTCGAAAATCAACTGAAAAATTTTGAGCCATCGACAGACAAATAATTCTTGCCGAAAAAATGCAAGCTACCGAAAAATATTTCATAGGCACATATATATAAGACACTTATTGATCAAGCCTTATTTCCTTTTAGCACCAAAGCAAGTTGATTACTGTTCATCAAGAATCAAGTTAATAAACTGATGATCCAAAACAAATTAAATCATTGAGGTGATTGAGCCCGCTGCCTTTTCCTATTTTAAGAGAATAACCCATTTTTGGATTAAAAATCGACAGCTGGAACTTCTCCGTTACTAAAAAAAGAAACTCGAACGGACTAACGTTTACAGCCACATGAACTCCAACCTCGGCATCATGTTCAATTGATTCTTTTCACGCCTACAGACCTAATTTTACTCGTGCCGGAGAGCCTCAATCGGATCCATGAGGGCTGCGCGGCGTGCGGGGTAGATGCCGAAGATGACGGATACAGCCACGGACACGGAGAAGGATACAGCGAATGCTTTAAAGGTTAGAACCGTTGTCACATTCGTGGTCGCCGTAATGACCATGGGAATGATGGCACCGAAAATAAGACCAATTACGCCACCGGAAATGGAGAGCAACAATGTTTCCATCAAAAACTGCAAGACAATATCCATCCGGCGTGCACCGAGTGCGCGTCGGATACCAATTTCTCGGGTGCGCTCGCTGACGGTTGCCAACATAATATTCATAATACCGATACCGCCCACGATCAGCGAGATGGCGGCAATAGAACCTAAAACGATGTTGAAAAGACGCCGCGTTTCACGGGCTTGACGGATCAGTTCCAACGGAACCACGATACTGTAATCCTCTTTTTTATGGTTCTTTTTTAGCGTACGACGAACTGCATCTACCGCGCGTACCACATTTTCTTGCTTGTCGATAGAGAGAATTAATTCATAGAGCTCTATCTTCTCGAAGGTGCCACCGCCCTCAGCCCACTGCGTAAAATAGTCGCCTCGTTTCTGGATATAGGTTCTAAGTGGGATGTAGACCGACTGGTTTTCACCTTCCAGCCATAGTTCATTCTGCGGCGCCAGTTCGGACTGAGCAATATCGCCGACAATACCGACAACGGTATACGTATCACTATCAATCGTAAGGGTTTGCCCGATAGGATCAAAGCCAGCAAATAACATCCGTGCTAGTCGCGTACCGATCACGCAGACTGGTGCCCCAAACTCCTGATCTGCCATGGATAGAAAGCGACCGCGTACCATGCGGTAGTTCTGCACGCGGATAAAAGCCGGCACCGTGGCTACCACATCCGTCTGCAGCTTCCGGGCTTTGAACTGCACATCATAATACAAACGCTTGATGGGAATGCTGGATTCAAGGTTGGGTACAAAGCGAGTGAGATCATCTGCATCGGTGTAGGTAATCCCATAGGAAGCAATCATATTGCGCTTTCCACCTGCCGTCATATTTTCGTCGGGCACCTTTACACTTTTAATTAGAATGTTACGGCTGCCCATGCGCTGGATTTTTTCCTGAATCTCCTGATTAGCTCCTTCACCCACACTCAGCATGGCTACCACAGAACAGACACCGAAAATAATCCCAAGCATCGTGAGACCGGCGCGCAGCTTGTATTGACTGAGATTTTTAACCGCCAATTTAATCATTCGCTCTGGTCGCATGGAGAGCATTATGCCGTAGACGCTCCCTTCCAGTCGTTGGAGATAATTTCCCCGTCGCGGAATCGAACCACCCGCTGTGCGCGATCTGCGATATTGTCGTCGTGTGTCACCATCACGATGGTTTTGCCTTCGGCATGAAGCTCATCGAGCAACTCGAGGATTTCATGGCCGGTTTTAGAGTCGAGGTTTCCGGTTGGTTCATCGGCCAACATCAATAACGGATCGCACACCAGTGAACGGGCGATGGCTACCCGCTGCTGTTGCCCACCCGACAGCTCCATCGGTTTATGCTCCAGCCGCGAGGAAAGGCCCATTCGGTCAGCCAGCTTTTTCGCCGCATCTCTTGCCTGCGACTCCGGCACCCCCTGATAGAAAAGCGGCACCTGTATATTCTCGATCACATTGAGCTGCGGAATGAGGTTGTAGGACTGAAAAATAAACCCCAAGCGTTTGGATCGAATCTCCGACAACTCATCGTCATCAAGGCGCGACACATCTTCACCGCCCAGCAGATAGCTGCCTTCCGTCAACCGATCCAAACAACCCAGAATATTTAAGCACGTTGATTTTCCAGAACCCGAAGCCCCCATGATGACCGCATATTCACCGCGATCAATACGCAGGTCAATGCCACGCATGGCGGTTACCCGCAAGGCGCCGTTAACATACTCCTTTACGGCGCTCTTCAGCTCAACGATCGGTTCGCTCATTCGCCGTCCTTGACCTTTTGGTCCTGCTGATTCTTTTCGCCCTTCTGTTTCGACTCTTCGAACAACGGGCTTTTGGTCAACTGGGCATCCGCTTCGAGCTCAACTTCAGCATAGAGCAATAGCTGCTCATCACCCTGCAGGCCGGAAGTAATTTCGATCGAATGCTTGTTAAACTTTCCAATCTCAACTTCCCGAAGCTCCTTTTTCCCACGCTTGACGACATACACAAAATGCTGATTTGCGCGCGAGACCACCGCCTGAATCGGAACATATTTCACGTCCACCAGCCGGTCCGTAATAATTTCAACCGTAGCAGACATCCCTGGTTTTAGCTGTGCCTTGGTTTCCGTCAAAACATCAACCATGATTGTGTAGGTTTTGACACCTGAATTAAACCAGTGCTGTGAATCAGGAACCGCACTCACCTTTTCAACCGTACCTTCCAACAGCAGACCCGGCACGGCATCCAGCGTGGCAACCGCTTGCTGACCTAATGACACCTTATCGATCATCGCTTCGGGAATACCCACTTTAAGATTCCACGCGCTTAAATCGGGATACGACAAAATCTTCTGGCGCATCTGAACCGTCGCTCCTTTTTCAATTTTTGGACGGTTGCGCTCTTTGGGATAAAAAACCTGCCCATCAAAATCGGCGTATACGATGGTATTAGCAAACTCAATCTCTTTGGTGACCAGCTGGTTGCGTTCGATTTCAAGTCGCGTCTTTTTCGATTCAATGCCAGCCGCTTTACTCTCTACATCTGCTTGCTGTGTCTTCATCATACGCGACAATGCCGACTGGGCATTCGCAACCGCATTGTTAAGCTCCATCTGCTTTTTTGTGTGCGTATAATTTTTCAGAATCTCGAGATCCGCTTTCTTATTTTTCACCTCGATCTCTTTCCGCTCAACACCCAACTGATCCGCCTCTAACTCCTGCCGATTGGAATAGCCTTTATCAAATAGTTCCTGCGTACCCTCCAGTTCACTGCGCGCCTTTTTCAGCTCCTGCTCAGCCAGATAAATCGATGACTGGGCTTTGTCCACCTGCTGCCGAAACTCTACTTCTTCATATTTCTGAAGATCCAACTTTGCCAGCTCAACCTTGATTTTAGCTGATTCCAAATCCGTAGCATTTTTCAACTTGGCAATTTCAAGATTTTCAATAGCCAGCTTGAGCCCAGCTTCGGCCTCGGCCACATCCGACTGCTGGTCTAGATAACGCTCCTCCAATTGGGCAGACTCCAGCTCAAACAGTAACTGTCCGTTGGTTACAAAAGCACCATCATCCACAATAGTAGAAATCTTTGCATCACGATACGCCTCATTAACGATGTCCCGACTCACTTTGGCTCGCAGCTCACCTGACTGGAGGATACTCACCACCAAATCCCCTTGCTGAACACGGCAAAGATAAACCTCATCCATGTCCACTTCATCATCACTCTTGCTCGGTTTAATGAATAAAAGAGCCACAACAATACCAACGACAATCGGAAGGGCTTTTTTTAAAGTAAAGCTACTCGTTACGTTCTTTAATGGGTTGTTCATACCACATTCCTTTAGGGTCAATTTCAAATCGTTCAATAGCATTCCAGAAGCGCAAGCGATTGATGGTGTAGTCCACCAGTGCTGTGGTCGCCTCATTTCGAGAGCTCAACAGGTCATCTTGTGCATCCAGCAGGTCCCGTGTCTGCACTTTGCCCTGCTGTAGCAACATTTCCGTATTCTCCACACGACGTTCGGAAAGTTTCACGGAAAGCAGACGGTTGTTGTATACAGACCGATTGCGCTCCAACCTACGCCAGAGGTCTCTCACATCGCGCCGCACATCATCCTCATCTGCCTCGAGCGTCCGCTGTTCTCTATCAAAACTAATCTGCGCTACACGATACTTGTTTCGTTTTTCCGTCCAATCAAACGGTAGATTGAGCCGAGCCTGCATCTTCTGTGTTGCTTCATCGCCAGTACTAAAAGACGCATCGGTCCTAATTTCATATTCAACATCTAAGTTCGGGAGAAAATTACGCCGTGCAATTTCCAGTTTACGTCCGCGATCCTCCACCTGCTCACGCTGTGTAATCAGATCGAGCCGATTTGAGAGCGCGCTTTCAAGCGCCGTCTCCAGATCCAGATCAAGCACGACTAATCCCCTTGTAACCAGCAGCTCCAACTCCGCTGGATCCGGTTCCACATTCAGATCGATCGGAATCCCCAATGCAAATCGATAATCATCCAGCGCCGCCTGATAATTAGAGACCGATAACGTTAACCGGTCAGCCGCATTCAATTCGCTCTGCTGCGCTTGCGCCGCCTCAAACTCCTTAATTCGACCGGCTTTAGCCATCGACTTTGTCTGCTCCCCATTCGCCACAGCACTCTCGAAATTTCGACGCTCATTGATCAGCCGATCACGCGTCTGAATCGTGGCATAATATTGCGAAGCAATATCGATCACAAAGCGCTGCTGAAAGCGCTGGAAGTCGCGCACCGCATACACCATATCCCGCTCGGCCTGCCGGAGCCCCTCCTTCGAAACCAGTGGTCCAAATCCATTCAACAGTGGCTGAACGATATTCAACGAAACCTCACTGCTCTCAGCTGAACTATCCGGTGATGAAAAGGACCGGACAAATTCTCGCGTAAAACCCAGGCTAAGCTTAGCTCCGGTCACTAGCGTGCGTGCAACACCCGCTGTAATATCTCCACTTACACCCTTTTCACCGAAAGTCTCCGTGGTAGAGCCCGTCACGTTACCGTTGCTTGCAAATACGGGGCTTTTGGTTGCCTCCGTTGTCGCCGTAAAATCGGATGCACGGGTATCCCAGTTAAAGTTCTTTTGCGTCTCGGTCAGCGTGAGCGCCTGGATGAAAAGGGATTCTTTACGGGTCTGATACGAACGGCTGTTAGCCATTGCCAACGTGAGCGTATCCGACAGACTCAAAATCTGAGCCTCCTCCTGCATCTGATCGATTGCGATCAATTCTCGTAAGAGTTCTTCGTTATCTTCACTAATCGAAAACGGATCTGAAGCGCCCCACGCCGAGTGCTGAGCACCCCGAATATTTCCATAGGCAGCACGGTCCGCCCGCTTCTCGGCATAATTACCAATTTGCGTGCAGGAGCTAATCAACAGTAAAATTGAAAACCACCCGATTATGCTGACCGATTTTAAATTCATAACTCTTTCAATCATACAGACCAATATGTAACAGACCATGACATATAATAGTCATAAAAAACCGAGTAATATAATTCGTTGCCCTCGAGATAACTTTCCCAGCTACCTTCTCGACCTTACCCGCCAGACGTTTGACTGCGTTCATATCATAGACGATTTGCATCCATCTATGATGTACGTGTTTAAATACGTATTTCTTATTGCAATAGCAGTTGCAATAAAGTATTAGGTCTCTTTGATTCGCTCTTTATTAAAAATGTACCAGCAGTTGTAGCTGTCGCATTTCTACTTTGTAGTTAGGAAATCGTATGACTGAAATAAACAAATTACCCGTTACCGTGCTCTCCGGATTTTTAGGAGCTGGAAAGACCACGCTACTTAATCACGTTCTGAATAACCGTGAAGGTCGTCGCGTTGCCGTGATTGTAAACGACATGAGCGAAGTGAATATTGATGCTAGCCTCGTCAGAGACGGGGGAGCAGAACTCTCACGCACGGAGGAAAAACTAGTTGAGATGTCGAACGGTTGTATCTGCTGTACCTTACGAGATGATCTTCTTCAGGAAGTGTCGCGCTTAGCGTCTGAAGGTCGGTTTGATTATCTAATCATTGAGTCCACCGGTGTATCGGAACCTTTACCAGTCGCACAAACCTTTACGTTTGCCGATGAATTGGGTCAGAGCCTCAGTGAAATTACCCGGCTTGATACCATGGTAACCGTAGTAGATGCTGCCCATTTTCTCGAACAGTATCGCGCAGCTGAAAGCCTGCAGGAACGCGGTGAAGCGATCAGTGAAGAAGACGAACGAACTGTGGCGGATCTTTTCGTGGATCAAGTCGAATTCGCCAACGTCATCCTCATCAATAAAATCGACCTTGTTTCAGAGCAAGATCGTCGTGATCTTCTGGGAACCATTAACGCCTTAAACCCTACTGCAAAAATTATCGAAACCGAAAGAAGCAATGTATCTTTGGATAAGGTGCTCGATACTAAGCTGTTTGATATGGAAAAAGCGCAGACATCGGCCCGCTGGATTCAAGAGTTGCAGGAAGAGCACACACCCGAAACAGATGAGTATGGTATATCCAGTTTTGTATTTCGGGCACGCCGCCCTTTTCATCCGGCAAGATTCTGGGACTTTATTCACACCGAATGGGAGGGTCTACTCCGGTCCAAAGGATATTTCTGGCTGGCAAGCCGATATAACATTGCCGCGACCTGGAGCCAAGCTGGAGGCAGTGCAGAATTTCGTCCTGCTGGATACTGGTGGGGTGCCGTTCCCTCAGCTCAATGGCCCGATGATGATGAAATTTGGAAAGCCATTGCAAAAGAGTGGGAAGAGCCCCACGGAGACCGACGGCAAGAACTTGTTTATATCGGACAAAACTTACCAAAAGAAGAGATGTTGCTCGCACTGAATGCCTGCTTACTGACGGATGTCGAGTTTGAAGCCAGTATAGATAAATGGAGCAAACTGCCCGACCCCTTTCCTAATTGGATTGATACAGCAGCTGAAGAGGAAACGACATAATTCTGAAAAGCTATGCATCGTATTGCCAAAACACTCCAGCACTTCCTAGCTGACAAGAAACTTTACCATAATGCTTCTATCCCATCTGGTAATATTCTTCCCATCCTTTACGGGGTTCTGGCCCCTTTAAAAGAGCATCCGCTCTTGCATTATCTATGATGCGTTTGGTCTTTGGATCAAAATTAAAACTTTCGTTTAGATACTGTGCAATCACGCCCAGCATCAGCACCTGAGTCAACTCTCCAGCAACGCTGAAGGGCGACGTGGTACTTCCATTCCCCATACAGGCCTGAGTAAATGCTGCTTCATGGGTATACGCTGGAGACTTCGCTTTTAGCGCATCACGATACTCTCTCATCTTTACAAACGGCATTAGACGCGATGATTTCCCATGCGATCCGCGCTGGATTATAAATTTTTCATCCTTTCGATGCATCAATGTGCCAGCCGTCCCCAGGTTTGGCGCTTTGGCTTCTCCATTCGCAGGTTGCTCCCAATATTTCTGATCAACAACCGGCACTGTACCTTTCCCATCACGCCAGATTAAATCGCAGGCTGGAAATCCTTTGCCTCGCGAGGGGAAGGACATTTTCAATTGGGTCACCAACGGGAAAATAATATCGTTGTGATCCTCCATGCCCAGCGTCTCCACGCGGGTCGGTAACCCCAGCTTCAGGTAGTCATGCGCAAAATCAATAATGTGCGCCCCCCAATCGCCCAACATCCCATTGCCGTAGAGGTAAAAGGCACGCCAGTTAAACGGATGGTATTTATCACTAAAGGGCATCATTTTAGCAGGTCCGCACCAAAGATCATAATCCAGGGATTGCGGAATCCGCATCTTATTTGGATAGACCGAAATACGTTTGTCTTCATACATGAACCAGAGCGACGGCGTCTTGAATGCCTCAATCTTCACAATGTCTTGCGCGATACCGGCTTCGACCATCTGCCGAAACTGCACTGCGCCGCTCGAGGTGTGGCCCTGATTTCCCATCTGCGTAACGACACCATATTTTTTCTCAGCATGGATTAAAATATCCGCTTCATGAAAACTGTGCGTTAACGGTTTCTCGGTATAGACATGTTTACCACGCTGCATGGCTTCCAACGTCTGTACAAAGTGGGTATGATCAGGCGTAACGACACTCACTGCATCAATGTCTTTATCCATTTTGTCGAGCATCACCCGGAAATCGGAAAAGCGTTTTACCTTCGGAAATGCCGTCAAATTTTCCTCAATTCCCTTTCGTTGAAAATCCACATCGCAGAAAGCCACCGGTTTTGCATAACCCTCTGAGCAAATGGCAGGAACTACTTGATTTGCTTTACCACCTACACCAATACAACCCAGGTTGATTCGCTGACTTGGTGGGACATTGCCCTGCCCATCAGGCTTACCCAATGCCAGATAAGAGGGCAATACACTAATGCCGGCTAATGCCGTATAACTTTTTGAAAGAACGCTTCGTCTAGTTAATTTTTTATGACCCTGCATATTGATATAATCCTTACTTAATTTTCTTCAAACCACTTGTGATGGGTCGTGCAGGACGGGGCGGAGCGGGTAGCACCAAGGTTCGCTCTGCATAAGCCTGCCACTTTGTAGCCAGGGCCTCCACCTGCTCAGGATGCACCGCCGCTACATTGTTCAATTCACTACGATCTTCGTCCATATTATAGAGTTCCCAATCCGCCCCCCGACCTTTAGCAACCAACTTCCAGTTACCCACACGGATGGCGCGCTTGCTCTCATGCTCCCAGAAAAGTGTGTTGCGGTTCAGCGATCGACCCTCCAACAACGGCACCAAGCTCATCCCCTCCATCGGTATGATGGTCGTCCCTTTATACGTAGCGGGATAGGCTGCACCACTAATCTCAACACAGGTGGGCATCAAATCGATCACGTGCCCTGGCTGCTTTCGCACTTCATTCTTCGCTTGAATACCCGCAGGCCAATGCGCAATCAATGGCGTGGAGATACCTCCCTCATGCATCAAGTGTTTATACTCGCGATACGGTGTGTTCGAGACGTTTGCCCAGTTGCGACCGTAACCAATATATGTATCTGCTGGACCGGGCATAATCTGTCCTTTCAGAACAGGCCAACCATCACGCGTCTGCTTGGGCTCAGAATTAAAATAGTGTATAACATCATCGGGAATCGGCTTAAGTGTTGGCTTGTCTGCGCGCGGCACAAAAAGCTCCCTGCGACCATACTCTTCCGCAGAGCCACCGTTATCCTGAAAAAACAGAATTAACGTATTATCGAGCTGCCCTTTCCG
Organism: uncultured Kiritimatiellaceae bacterium; assembly: GCA_964014015.1. Lineage (GTDB taxonomy): Bacteria > Verrucomicrobiota > Kiritimatiellia > Kiritimatiellales > Pontiellaceae > Pontiella. The sequence continues at coordinate 14,391 of CAXGYR010000008.1, read as the reverse complement.
TTCTAAGCTCTGAACCAAACGACCAATACCCTGATCCATTTGGTCTACCATGGCGGCGTAGACTTCCATACAGGCTGCTTCCCATCGTTTGTTTTCAACCTTTTCCCAATCTCCTACTGTCGGTGAGAGCATGGTATTCGACTCCACAACGCCCAGAGCTTTCATTTTTTTCATCCGCGCCTCACGAACCGGCTTATACCCCGTGTCATAACGACCGCGATACTTTGCAATGTCCCGTTCTCGCGCGTGCATTGGCCAATGCGCAGCGGTATAGGCTACATACATAAAAAAGGGCTGGCTGGCATCATGCTCATTAATAAACTGAGCCGCGTTATCACTGATCGCATCGGTAAGGTGATACGGCTCTTCCGGCTGATAAACCGAGTCGTTCTTACATGTGATCAGCTCGTTTCCCCTTACCAAAGAATTGGGATCCCACAGACTGGATGCTCCATTAATGATGCCGTAGAAGCGATCGAATCCGCGCTGAAGTGGCCAGTTGTATCTTTCAGCATCATTCTTCGGATTATTATGCTTGGTCACATGCCACTTGCCGACCATATAAGTGGCATACCCTGCTGAGCGCAAAACTTCAGCTATCGTCATGCAACGATTATTCAAATCCCCACGGTAACCATCCAATCCCTTATCCTGCATCATTGCACCGATACCCGTTTGGTGCGGATAGAGTCCGGTTAAGAGCGAGGCACGCGTGGGGCAGCAGCGACCCGTATTATAAAACTGAGTAAAACGCAGTCCATTTTCCGCCAGGCGGTCAAGCACTGGGGTTTCAATTTCGCCACCATAGCAGCCGATATCCGAATAGCCCATATCATCCGACATAATCAGAATAATGTTCGGTTGCTGGGCAACCGTAAAGCTCGCTATCAATACCGCGCCTATACATCCAAAAGTTAGTTTTTTATTCATCTTAAAATACTTTTCCGGCTTATTCGCCAACAAGATCGACTATGTTTTTCCAAGTCGGATAAATGGGACGGATGGTTGCATGCTGCCCACCCTCCTTCGGCGGAGCAGGCGGAATTGTTTCCAGCGTACGGTCCAATTTGATTCGTGCCGCCTCGCCCCGCTCACCAGCTTGCCCGACAGTCAGATTCGATTTTTCCATTAAATCGACCGGCACATTGAAAAACCGTCCATCTCGATAGAGCTTATAATCTTGATCACGAACAAATTGGGACGACCTCTTACCCCCCCAGTAAGGTTGATAATGCGTTAACACCCAGTCCCGGGCATGCCCCTTTTGTCCCTTTAGCTGCGGAAGAAAACTACGCCCGTCCACAGGATCATCATCGGTCAACTCAACCCCAGCGGCTTCAGCCAGTGTTGCGTAGAAATCAGTAAAATCAATCAGATCATCCACCACGTTTTTTTGGGGTGCGTACATCCCCCAACTCGCTACAAAGGGAACGTGCGTACCCATATCGGTTGTACCGCCCTTACCGCCCCGAATCTTCTGCCCGCTCCAACTCGACGTGATGGATGGATGCGTTCCATTATCCGACGTAAAAAAGATGATAGTATTGTCGAGTTGCCCGACCTCATCTAGTGTAGCGACTATCTTACCAACGATCTTATCCAGATAGTTCACCATCGCCACAAAATTCATCTTTTTCATTTCAGCGCTATCAGGAGGAAGGTTGGCAAGCTGTGAGCGGGGAGCCTTGCCAATAGTGTCAGGTGTTGGAACGAATGGATCGTGTACGAGAACAGTTGGATAATAAACAAAGAAGGGCTCGTCTTTATGCCGTTCAATAAAATCACAGACAAAATCGGACATAATATCCGGTCCATACGTACCCGCATTGTCCTCCACCGTTAGCAATGTTCCATTCTGTTCCAACGGCGCGCTCCAAAAACGTTCCGTCATACCTTCACCCTTTTTCTTGGCACCAACAGTCAATTGCCACAAACAGTATTCATCAAAACCGGCCTTATACGGACGGGTATTGTCCTTGCAACCCTCCGCTTTATGATAGAGCCCATTCAGCTGCCACTTACCAGCTACTGCGGTTTTATAACCCGCCTCCTGCATCAAATGCCCGATCGTTTTATCTTTCGGATTAAGATAACCAAAGTGGGTGTAGTTTCGGAAGTTATACTGACCCGTCATAATTTTTACCCGGGAAGGGGTGCAGATCGGCGTTGAATAACAATGAGTAAAACAAATGCCTTTAGCAGCCAGTGCATCAATGTTCGGTGTTTTATAATCTTCAGCACCATACACTCCAAAACACTCCCAGCTCACATCATCAGCCATGATCAAAACAACGTTAGGTTTGGCAAAGCAATTCATTCCCCACAACAACGCTACTAAACCAACACGCAACCATCTTTTTTTTAGAATACTACTATTCGTCATGAAAACAGGCAGTACTCGTAAAACTGATGTAACGTTAGAGTGTATTTTTATACTCATATTTTTTTGCATACTTCTTCACTAGCCTAATCTTTAAGTCAAAACAATCAAATCATCTACTCGAACGATCTCCTCCGAGATCGGGGACAGATCTCTCTTGTACAGACAAAAACCTATGTTACTTCACAACTGGATCTCAAACTGCCTTTACCAGCTACCATCTAAACCGCACACCACCAAAAAAACCAGTCTACTCAAAGTAATACAGAAAACTTCTTAATTAATCACCAAATACCCCTGCCAACTTTCTCTAACAAAAAAGCGCCTTAAAAAAAACGCAAGCCTGTTGACTTATGCTACTCTGATCAGAACTATAAAAAGCTTAACGGTATTTATAAGGAGTAAAACATGGAAGCACCAACGTGGATCACGACCTATCCAAAAATCGGCATTCGCCCCACCATTGATGGCCGCTATGGCGGTGTACGCGAATCTCTCGAAGACCAAGTTATACAAATGGCTGAAGCAGCAGCTGATTTAATTCGTAACAGCCTCCACTACCCCGACGGCAAACCCGTGGAAGTTATTCTAGCCGATAGCTGTATTGGCGGTGTAGCCGCCGCTTGCGCCGAAAAATTTGACCGTGAACAAGTCGGCGTCTCCCTCACCATCACCCCCTGCTGGTGCTACGGCTCCGAAACCATGGACATGGATCCCCTCCGACCCAAAGCCGTCTGGGGTTTTAACGGAACCGAACGCCCCGGTGCTGTCTACCTTGCCGCCGTTCTGGCCGCCCACGCCCAAAAAGGCCTCCCCGCCTTCGGCATATATGGACATGAAGTACAGGACGCAGGCGACCTAACCATTCCCGAAGATGTAAGAGAAAAACTACTGCGCTTCTGCCGTGCCGGCATGAGCGTTGCGCTTCTACGTGGTAAATCATACCTCTCCATGGGCGGCTGCTCCATGGGTATCGCTGGCTCCATCGTCGACCACCCACTGTTCGAAAACTATCTCGGCATGCGCGTCGAAACCATCGACATGACCGAAATCCTACGCCGTATCGAAAAAGACATCTTCGATCCAGAAGAGTACGAAAGAGCTATCGCCTGGACCAAAGAGAACTGCCAGCAAGGAGAAGATGTCAACGCACCAGAAGCCACCCGCTCTTCCGAATCTCACCAAGACGAATGGGAAACCTCTGTCAAAATGGCAATCATCTGCCGCGACCTAATGGTCGGCAACCCCAAACTCAACGAGCTGGGGTATAAAGAAGAAGCGCGCGGGCACAACGCCATTGCTTCCGGTTTCCAAGGCCAGCGCCAATGGACCGACCACCTCGCAAACGGCGACTTTATGGAAGCCATTAATAACAGCTCATTCGATTGGGACGGTATCCGTATGCCCCGAATGGTTGCGACCGAAAACGATGCGCTCAACGCAATCCCCATGCTTTTCGGCCATCTGTTGACAAACAGTGCTCAGGTATTTGCTGACGTCCGAACCTACTGGAGTCCCGATGCCATCAAACGAGTCACCGGGCATGAAGTCGACGGCATCGCCCAAGACGGTATCATCCACCTCATCAACTCAGGATCTGCTGCTCTGGACGGATGCGGCCAGCAAGAAAACGATGGACAACCTGCCATGAAACCCCATTGGGAAATCACCGAATCAGAACGTGACGCCTGCCTCAAAGCCACGTCATGGCACCCATCGGTAACCGAATATTTTCCTGGAGGAGGCATGTCCTCTAAATTTGTAACGCGCGGCGGCATGCCCATCACCATGAGCCGGATCAACCTCGTACAAGGATTGGGCCCTGCATTGCAAATTGCCGAAGGCTGGACGGTTGATCTGCCGGAAGAAGTTCACACCACGCTCGATAAACGAACCAATGAGACATGGCCAACCACCTGGTTTGTGCCCCGCACAACCGGCACCGGTGCTTTCGCCGATGTCTACTCCGTCATGGCTAACTGGGGTGCCAATCACGGCGCCTTCGCTTGCGGACATATCGGAGCAGACCTAATCTCGTTGGCTGCAATGCTACGTATTCCGGTCTACATGCATAATGTTGAGCCCACTAATATCTTCCGACCCCACGTCTGGGCTGCCTTTGGCACATCTGATCTGGAGAGTGCTGATTTTCGCGCCTGCAATACCTACGGTCCGCTCTACAAATAAAACCACAAAACCAGCACCAAATGTAAAACAGCACCACTAGAAGGTGCTGTTTTTTTATTCGGACTTAATAAAAAAGGAAAAAAAGCTTTTAAGCTAAAAAATAAAAGGTAAAAAGAAAGCAATTAGAAATAAAAAAGGAAATTTAAGTGCAAACCAGCATAGCTGAACGAAAAGAAAAAATTCTACAAATGCTGACCGATGAAAACAGTGTTAGCGTTACTAAGCTATCCGAACAACTCGGTGTAACGGTGGTGACAGCACGCTCTGACCTAATGGCGCTCGAAGCCGAAGGCCTCCTAATCCGCACGCATGGCGGCGCCGTTCCCTCCCGCCATCCCAAACTCATGGCGCGGATGCAAACCAACCGAGAAGAGAAATCAGCCATTGCGCAAGCCGCAGCCAACCTCATCAAAGACGGTGAAACCGTCATTATTACAGCCGGAACTTCTACCGCCCTAATCGCCAAATATTTACTCGGCAAAAAAGACGTTCATATCGTCACAAACAACACCCTACTGCTGACCTATGCCCGCATCAATATGCATGTCCGCGTCACACTCATTGGCGGAGAGTTTCGCCCCTCTGAAGAAGGCATGATTGGCCCCATGGCGATGGCCTCCCTTGATCAGTTCCACGTCTCTAAAGCCTTCATAGGCATCGATGGCGCCTCCGAAAAACAAGGTTTCACCGCCCACTTTCTAGAAAGCGCAGAACTCGTTCGTAAAATGGCTCAGCAGGCCGACGAAGTGATCGTCCTCTCCGACGCTGCCAAATTCGGATCGCCCGGCTTCGCCCGCATCATTCCCTACCAAGAGGCCAACATACTCATTACCGACTCTAACCTGATCAAAAACGAAGAGAATGCCCTCAAAGATGCGGGCATACAGGTCATTAAGACCGCCTAACCAAGGACTATAAAATGGCTGCCGAAATTCTCATGCCCCGACAAGGACAATCCGTTGAATCCTGCATCATCATAGAGTGGCGCAAGCAGGAGGGCGACGCCATCGCTGAAGGGGATATTCTCTGCGAAGTTGAAACCGACAAAGCCACCTTTGAAGTAGAGTCAACTGCCGCTGGAACACTACTATCCATTCTCCACCCCGCCGATGCCGATGTCGAAGTACTCAAGCCCATCGCCCTTGTCGGCAAACCCGGCGAAGATATATCCGCATGGAATACAACCTCTTCAACCGAATCCGATTCCGCCATAAAAGATTCGGAACCCAAACCGGCTGCAACGGCTCAATCCTCCGCACCACCAGCGCCTGTATCACAGCCTGTTTCAACGGCTTCTATGGCATCCATATCCAACAACGAATTTGGACACTCACCTCGTGCGCGTTCAAAAGCCACAGAACTCGGTATTGATTTACATGTAATTCAGGGGAGCGGACCCCACGGTCGCATTATTGAGCGCGATGTACTCAATGCCGAGCCCCAAGCTTCCTTGAATAGCGCCACCTTAGGCGAAAGCACTACAATTCCCGCCAAAGGCATACGCAAAGTCGTCGCCAGCAGAATGCTACAATCATTACAAAACACCGCACAGCTAACGCTTAACAGCTCGGCAGATGCTCGATCCTTACTCCGCTTTAGACAGCTCTGCAAACAACCCGAACGCGTGGAAAAATTCGGCAAAGTCAGCATCAACGATGTACTGCTATTTGCCACGGTCAAAGCCCTCGGCGATTTTCCTGAACTCAACGCCCACTGGCTCGGCGACCGCTGCGTTCAATTTCACAACATTCATCTCGGCTTTGCCGTCGACACCCCCCGTGGTCTCATGGTTCCAGTTATTCGTAACGCCAACACGCGGACCCTACTCGATCTATCCGCCGAAGCCAAACGACTGGCATCCGCCTGTATCGAAGGCACGATCGACCCAGACGACTTAACCGGAGGAACCTTCACCGTTACCAATCTCGGTGCCATGGGCATTGAAAGTTTCACCCCGGTACTCAACGCACCGGAAGTGGCCATTCTCGGAGTATGCGCCATTCAACCCAAACCCGTGATCAGCGGATCAAGTACTGAATTTATCCCCCACATTGGCCTCTCATTAACTTTTGACCACTGCGCGGCCGACGGCGCACCAGCCGCCCGCTTCCTCGCCCACCTACGCGAAAAAATCAACCAACTTGAACTCACCCTCCTAGAAAATTTATAAGCCAAAGAAAGTAGGGAATCTGAAATGCCAAAAAATCAAATCATCGACCCTAAACAAGTCCGCCAACCATCCGAAATCACCTTCAAACCCATTCCCGTTAACCAATATAAACCCAACGTTAAGACGGAACTGAAAACTTACGGAGAAGAGCGCCTTATCCGTGTATACAAAGACATGCTCATGATTCGCGAATTTGAAACCATGCTCAACCTCATCAAAACACAAGGCGCCTACGAAGGCATTGAATATAACCACCCCGGCCCCGCTCACCTCTCCATCGGACAAGAAGCCGCTGCCGTCGGTCAGGCCATTCACCTCTCCCCCGAAGACTTCATCTTCGGCTCACACCGCTCACACGGCGAAATCCTTGCCAAATGCTTCTCCGCGATCTATCAACTCGACGACGAAACCCTAACCACCATCATGGAGAACTTCTTCGACGGAAAAACCCTCAGCGTGGTAAAAAAAGACGCTGATAAACCCGTTCGCGAACTCGCCGAAGACTTTGTTCTCTACGGAACCCTCGCCGAAATTTTCGCCCGCGACACCGGCTTCAACCGCGGCCTAGGCGGCTCCATGCACGCCTTCTTCATCCCCTTCGGCTCCATGCCCAACAACGCCCTCGTAGGCGGTTCAGCGGATATATCCCTTGGTTCCGCACTCTTTAAGCTCGTCAACCGCAAGCCCGGCATTGTGATTGCCAATATCGGCGACGCCTCGCTCGGTTGCGGCCCCGTCTGGGAAAGTTTCTCCTTCGCCTCCATGGACCAATTCAATGACCTATGGGACGAAGAATTCGGTCGTCCACCGGTTCTATTCAACATCATGAACAACCACTACGGCATGGGCGGACAAACTGCCGGCGAAACCATGGGCTTCGATATCGCCGCACGCGTAGGTGCCGGCATCAACCCCGATCAGATGCACGCCGAGCGTGTCGACGGATACAACCCCCTTGCTGTAGCAGACGCAACCCTACGCAAAAAAGAGCTGCTCGCCGCCGGCAAAGGCCCCGCCTTTCTCGACATCATCACCTACCGCATCTCCGGCCACTCCCCCTCCGATGCCTCCTCCTACCGCACAAAAGAAGAGATGGAGCTTTGGGAAAATGCAGACTGCGTACAAAGCTACGCCGACTACCTCCAAGACAATGGCATTCTCAGCGCTGAGCAAATCGAACAATTCAAACAAGAAACCACAGCCAAAGTCGCCCGCACACTAACCCTCGCAATCGACACCGAACAATCGCCCTACTCCGACATCAACCTAATTGAACAGGTTATGCTCTCCAACCAAGCCGTCGAAAAATATGACGACCGCGAACCAGAAGTCCTACTACCCAAAGAGGATAACCCACGCGCCAAACAGCTCGCTCGCAAAGAACGCTATGCCTTCGACTCCGACGGCAAACCCTACTCCGCCAATAAAATTTACACCTACCGTGATGGCATCTTCGAAGCCATGCTACACCGCTACCATACCGACCCCACCTTCATCGCATACGGAGAAGAGAACCGCGACTGGGGTGGCGCTTTCGCCTGCTACCGCGGTCTCACCGAATCCATCCCCTACCACCGCCTCTTCAACGCCCCCATCTCCGAAGGCGCTATTGTCGGCACCGCCTGCGGATACGCCCTCAGCGGCGGGCGCGTCTGCGCCGAACTAATGTACTGCGACTTCATGGGCCGTGCCGGAGACGAAATCTTCAACCAGATCGCCAAATGGCAATCCATGTCCGCCGGCATCCTCCAAATGCCGCTTGTTCTCCGCGTATCCGTCGGCAACAAATACGGCGCACAACACTCGCAGGACTGGACCGCACTGGTTGCCCACATTCCCGGACTCAAGGTCTACTACCCCTCTACCCCCACCGACGCCAAAGGGATGCTAAACCTTGCACTCAACGGAACCGATCCAGTCATCTTCTTTGAATCACAGAAAACCTACGGCATCGGCGAACAATTCGAAACCGCCGGCGTTCCCGAAGGATACTACGAGACTCCCGAAGGCGAACCCATCATCAGACGGGAAGGAACCGATCTCACCCTTATCACGCTCGGCCCCGTTCTCTACAGCGGCGTGAAAGCGGCTGATGAACTCCAAGAAAAATATGGCCTGAGCGTCGAACTCATCGACCTTCGTTTCGTCAACCCGCTCAACTACGATACCCTTATCAAATCCGTCCGCAAAACCGGACGAGTCGTGCTCGCATCGGATGCCGTCGAACGCGGCTCCGCCCTGCACACCGTTGCCAGCAACCTAACCACCCTCTGCTTCGATCAGCTCGATGCACCTCCGGTTGTCATCGGTGCCAAAAACTGGATATCACCCGCCGCCGAAATGGAGAAGCAGTACTATCCCCAAGCCGACTGGATCATCGACTCCATTCATGAACGCATTGTACCGCTACCAGGTCACTCACCCGACCAAAGCTACACGAGAGAGGAGCTACAACGCATTGCAAAACTCGGCGTCTAAAGCTATCGAAAGAGAAGAAGTGAACAACCATGTTCACTCCACCTACTCCTTCAGCCCCTACAGCCCTACGGCCATCACCGAGCAGGCCGTAGCGGCCGGCCTCAAAACCGTCGGATTGATGGACCACGATGCGATTGCCGGAGCACCCGAATTCCTCGCGGCCGCCCGCACCAACGCCATTGCCGCCACCGTCGGCTGCGAGATCCGCGTCAACATGACCGGCACGCCGCTCGAAGGGCGCCGCATCAACAACCCCGATGAAACCAACATCATCTACATCGCCTTTCACGCCATCCCCTCCAACCAATTTAAAAAATTAGACTCCTTTCTCCAGCCCATCCGTTCCGCTCGTCAAAAAAGAATCCGCGCCGAAACCGAATCACTGCACCAACTCCTGCAACAACGCAACGGACCCACACTTGATTTTGTTCAGGACATTCTACCCCGCTCTCAGGTCGCCGCAGGCGGCACACTCACAGAGAGGCACATCCTCTTCGCGCTTGCCGAAAAACTGATTGCTCAACACGGCACCGGGCAAACCCTTATCGACTACCTACATGACACCCTGCAACTTTCGCTCTCTGCAAAAGCATTCGAGCAGTTAAGCGACCCCGAAAATCCCCATCTCACCTATGACCTGCTTGGCCTGCTGAAAAGCGAACTCGTGCCCCACTTCTTTATTCCCTCCAGCAGCGAAGAGTGTCCTAGCGCTCAGCGAGCAGTTGAGTTTGCCAAATCCATTCATGCCATTCCTGCCTATGCCTATCTCGGTGACATCAAGGAATCCCCAACCGGCGACAAACGCGCCCAAACTTTTGAAGACAGTTTTCTGGAAGAACTTATCCAGACCCTCACTACAATAGGTTTCCAAGCCATCACCTACATGCCACCACGTAACACCCCCGAACAGCTCTCTCGGCTCAGCTCACTCTGCCAGGAAAACGGGCTTATGGAGATCAGCGGTGTTGATATCAACAGTTCACGGCAATCCTTCAACTGTCCCATTCTTCAAGAACCCGCATACCGACACCTCTGTGATGCCGCCTGGGCTCTCATCGCGCATGAAAACCTCGCACGCCACGATTCAAAATGGGGCCTCTTCAATCCAGATAACCCTTATGCCGCAGAACCGCTCAACCAACGAATCAACCGCTATGCCGCCCAAGCCCGTCAAACCGATCCTACACAGCTTGAAAACATGAAGGAGTTACGATGAACGCACTAACAATCGCCCCCATGCTTCGTGGCCTCACCCATAACGGTCAAACCGGCGCCATCGTGCACACCGTTGAAACGCTTAAAACCCCTGACTTACTGTGTCAGGTAGATGAACTCGAAACCGCCTTTAAACCGACTCACCGAAGCGTAACCATTGAAGGAGTTGGACACTTCAAACTCGGCCGCGACTATGACGACGCCGTGAACGGAACCGACCACGCCCCCACCGCAACCGGACGCAACGCCGTTGTAACCAACCGCGTCTGCGTTGTCACCGGAGGCGCTCAGGGTTTTGGCGAAGGTCTTGTACGAGGGCTAGCCGAACAGGGTGCACTGGTCTTCATTGCCGATCTCAACCTGAACGGCGCAACCGAACTTGCAAATCAACTGAATCAACAAGCAAAACGAACGTGCGCCTTTCCCATTCAATGCAATGTAACCGATGAATCTTCCGTCCAATCCATGATCGAACAGATCGTCACGCAGGTCGGTGGAATTGATATCTTCATCAGCAATGCCGGCATCCTGAAAGCCGGCAGCGTTAAATCCCTCTCAAAACAGGACTTTGAACAAGTCACACAAGTCAACTACCTCGGCTTCTTTCTCTGTACCAAACACGTCGCCCCCGTCATGGAACTGATGAACCAGCCCACCAATCAGTATCTCACCGATATCATCTCCATCACGTCCAAATCCGCTCTCGAAGGCTCCAATCGAAACAGTGCTTACGCCGGCTCAAAATTCGGATCCGTAGGACTGGTTCAAAGCTTTGCCAAAGAACTCATCACCGATAACACCAAAGTCAATACCGTCTGCCCCGGTAACTTTTTCGATGGCCCACTATGGTCAAATCCCGAAACCGGACTCTTTGTGCAATATCTCAATAGCGGAAAAGTCCCCGGCGCTGAAACAATCGACGACATACGCCGACACTACGAAGCACAGATTCCCATGCAGCGCGGTTGCACCAGTCAGGACGTACTTACCGCCATTCTATATCTGATTGAACAACCCTATGAGACCGGACAGGCACTGCCCGTCACCGGCGGTCAAATCATGCTCCACTAAAAGGATATCCAATGAAAACAAAAGCCATTCGCCTGCACGGTGAGCGCGACCTGCGTTTAGACGATGTTGAACTCCCTCCAATTAAAGATGATGAGATTCTCGCTGAAATTGTATCCGACTCCATCTGTATGTCCTCCTATAAAGCCGCCACACAAGGCGCCAACCACAAACGTATTCCCAACAATGTTGACCAGAATCCCATCATGGTCGGTCATGAATTTTGCGGACGCATCCTCGAAGTTGGCTCAACATGGAGCGATCAATTTACTGCCGGTCAAAAATTCTCCATACAACCCGCATTAAACGACCCGGCCGGCCCCGTCGGCATTCTCTCCGCACCCGGCTACTCCTATCCCCACATCGGAGGCGACGCACAGCACGTCATCATCCCCGCCGAAGTAATGCAAAACAACTGTCTGCTTCCCTTTGAAGGCGATGCCTACTACCTCGGCTCACTAGCCGAACCTCTCTCCTGCGTAATCGGTGCCTTTCGTGCCAACTACCACACCACACCCGGCAGCTATCAACACCAAATGGGTATTGTCGAAGGCGGATCACTCGCTATCCTCGGGGGCGTAGGTCCCATGGGACTCGGCGCCATCGACTACATCATCCATTGCGACCGCCGACCCCGCCATCTCGTCATCACTGGCAGAAACCAACAAAAACTAGACCGCGCCGCCGCCCTCTACCCCCCAGCGGAAGCTGCCAAACAAGGCATTGAACTGCACTATATCAACAGCAACGATACCTCCACCGAACAGATCAAAACCCTCTCCGCCGACGGAAAAGGATTTGATGATCTCTTCGTCTACGCCCCGACCCAACAACTCGTCGAGCAAGCCGACCAACTGCTTGGCTTTGACGGCTGCCTAAACTTCTTCGCCGGCCCATCTGATCCCAACTTCTCAGTACCCTTCAACTTCTTTAATGTTCACTACGCCGCCACCCACGTTGTTGGCACCAGCGGTGGCAACACCGATGACATGATCGAATCCCTCCAGCTCATGGCCGACGGAAAAGTCGACCCCTCCGGTCTGGTAACCCATATCGGCGGCCTCAATGCCGTCATCAACACAACCCTACAGCTGCCCGATATTCCCGGTGGTAAAAAACTGATCTATACCCATCTCAATCTACCCCTCATAGCACTTGATCAACTCGACCAACAGCCCGAAGCCTATTTTGCAGAACTTGCAAAAATCGTTAAAGCCAACAACGGTCTTTGGAGCCCTGCTGCCGAAACAATCCTCCTTGCAAACGCACCTAAACTGTAGGAAAAACAGATATGAATGAGACCTATCTAGCCATCGACCTCGGCGCCTCCAGCGGACGCACTATGGCGGGCTTCATCGAAAACGAGCAGCTAAAACTGCGGGAAGTTAACCGATTTTGGAACGGCGGAATTGCTCTTCATAACACCCTGCACTGGGACTTCCTTCACCTCTACCGCCACCTCCGCGAAGGCATTTCACTCGCCAGTGCCCAAACGCCTATCCGCTCCCTTGCCATTGACACATGGGGTGTAGATTTTGGTCTCCTTAACGCACAAGGCAACCTCATTGAAAATCCGGTTCACTATCGTGACAGCCGAACCAATGGCATGTTTGACGCACTATTTCAAAAAATTCCCCGCGAAAAAATATTTGAACAAACCGGCATTCAACTAATGGAGATCAATACCCTCTATCAGCTCTACGCCCTTGCAATGCAACAGGATAATGCTTACGAGCAAGCGGAAACGCTCCTCTTCTCCCCCGACCTACTCACCTACTGGTTGACGGGAAAAAAAATTGCTGAACGAACTATTGCCAGCACCTCCCAATGCTACAACCCATCAACCGGAACCTGGGCGCACGAGTTACTCGATGCCGCTCAAATCCGCCACGACCTATTCGGCGAATTAACCAACCCCGGCACCCTAATTGGCAGTACAGATGGCATATCAGTTATCGCCGGAGCCGGGCATGACACAGCATGCGCTTTTGCCGCCGCACCCAAACAACCTCATGAAAATGCCGCCCTCCTCAGTTCCGGCACATGGTCTCTACTGGGGTGCGAACTTAAGCAACCGCTTATCAACGATGATGTGCTTGCGCATAATTTCACCAACGAAGTCGGGGTCTGCGATACCATCCGCTTCCTAAAAAATCTGAATGGGCTTTGGATTATTCAAGAACTGCATCGCGTATGGAAAGAAGCTGGCTATACATACACGTTCTCCGAAATGGTAAAAATGGCAGAAATCGCACAACCCTTCTTTGCCTACATAAATCCCTCAGACGAATCCTTCTTCAGCCCCGGAGACATGCATCAACGCATTCTGGACTACTGCTCCAAAACCGATCAGCCTATTCCCAGCGACCACGGGCAGGTCATTCGCATCGCTTACGAAGGGCTGGCGCTCATGTATGCTGAAACACTGGATGAGCTTGAGCGTTTAACGAGCCAATCGTTTTACTCTATTCACGTCATCGGCGGAGGAAGCCGCAATCAACTGCTCAATCAGATGACGGCTGATGCCACCAACCGTACCGTTCATTCCGGCCCCGCCGAAGCAACCGCCATCGGAAACTGCCTTGTGCAGATGATCGCCCTTGGTGATTTGCCCAACCTAGACGCAGGACGCGAACTTGTTCGTGCCTCGTTCGGCGATGAAATCTACCACTACAACCCCTCAGACCATGAAGCATGGCGGTCTGCACGCAAACAAGCGAAGCAATACACCAGCCAGTAGTATTCCTTCGATCTACAAAATGACGGAAGGAATCACTCCCTTCATCCAATTAAAAGCTACCCGCTATTTCTTAGCGGGAGCCTTCAGTTTCTGAAGTTTTTTCTGGTCCGGTTTGGCCCATGATTTCAAGGGCTTCCGAGTATGTTGACTCCA
>CAXGYR010000007.1:0-43955 GCA_964014015.1 uncultured Kiritimatiellaceae bacterium | reverse complement strand
CAAAAGCGGAGGCCGCCAGCGCGAACTCACCCGCTGGGCCGACCATTCCCTTCCGGTAATCCTCTACGAATCGCCCCACCGCCTGCTCAAACTAATGACCGAAATCGAACAGCACCTCGGCCCCGATCGCCGCCTATTCATCGCCCGCGAACTCACCAAAAAACACGAAGAACTGCTGGAAGGTTCTCCCGATGAAATTACCGCCACCTTTGAAAACCGAACCGTTAAAGGCGAGCTAGTCGTTATTCTCCACCCCCTGACCATCCCCTCTGCCAACGCCAAACAATCGCGTTGACCTACCCACTTCGAGTGCTACACTTCACACATCACTTCCGGGAGAAGCATCGTTGAAAAGTGTCGATCAACCAGACAATCTGACCGCCGCAGAAGTAGACACTCACGTCTATATATGCATCCACGGCCGCGGAAACTTTCGCACCAGCCCCACCCTTAAATCCTACATTAAACAGAAAATCAACAACCCCGCCACCACCCATATTCTTCTCGATATGAGCGATTGCGAAGGCATGGACAGCACCTTCATGGGCGTCCTCGCCGGACTCGCCTGCATCGCCAAAGCCCGCCCTTCACTCACCTTTCAGCTCACCCATCTCTCTGCCAAAAACGAAGCCCTGCTCATCACCCTCGGTGTCAACCGCGTTCTCGACTACCACCTAGCGTCCGAAACCAAAGCGCCGCTTTCCCACACCGCACCCCAGCTCGAACTGCCTATCGAAGCCGATACGAAAACGGCCGCCCAAACCTCCCTTGAAGCCCATCAGCAGCTTGCCGACCTCACCCCCGAAAACCAGGTCGAATTCAAATCCGTCATTGAACTGCTTCAGGCCGATCTCGACCAACTCAACGGAGCCTAAATGAACAGCCCTGACCTACAACTTGCTGGGCTCGGCCTACCCCTCTTTCTCCTGACCCTGCTACTCGTCGGCTGGATCGCCACCCTCCGCAAGCGCCATCACAACCTTACCACTCAACGCGACACCCTCCTCCAAGAGAAAGAAGCCGCTCTCGGATTTGTGCAAAACATCGGCTCCGTTTTCGCCGATGCCGAAACCGTTGAGATGAATCAACTTCTCGAACGCGTGCTTCACTACGCCGTCCGCACCTGTAAAGCCGGCTCCGGCGCCATCTACCTGCGCGATGCTGACAACCATCTTATCGCCCGCGCCCTCTCTGGCGTGATCCCCCCTCTCTTCACTATCGACGACCAAACCCTCCAAGCCGGGCCCGATACCACCCAGCAACTCCACACCCTGCTTTCCGAAAAAAAACTCGTCCCCGGTGAAACCCTTATCGGAGAAGTGGCCCGCGTCGGCAATGCAATCCATATCGAAGATGCCGAACTCGACAAACGCGTACCCCAAACCAACATCGCCTTCCTTCGCATCCGCACCCTACTGCTGGTTCCCATGCGCTTTGGTAACGACGTGATCGGCGTGATGGTCCTCGCCAACCGCACCGGCAACAGTCGCTTTGCCGACTCCGACCTCAACCTCGCCCAGGCCCTTGCCGCCCAGGCATCCGTCCCCATCCACTATGCCGGACTCCAAGAAGCCCTCGAACAGAAACGCCAGCTCGACCGCGATATGCAAATCGCCCGTCAAATTCAACACTCCCTCCTGCCCCAGTCGCTTCCATGGTTCCCCTCCGTCGAACTATCCGGCTTCAACCATCCCGCACTCGATATCGGCGGCGACTACTACGACGTGATCGAAATCGACCCAAAACATATTGGGCTTGTTATCGCTGATGTCAGCGGCAAGGGCATCGGAGGGGCGCTGATGATGGCGGTCTGTCGCAGTGTCCTGCAAGCGAATGCACAAAACGAATATGACCCCGCCAGCATGCTCACCTCGCTCAACAAAACCCTCTCGCTCAACCTCGCTGAAGATATGTTCATCAGCATGCTATACATGGTGCTCAATACCGAAACCCGCCTCCTCAGCTACGCCCGAGCCGGTCACGAAGCCCCCCTCATCCTCCACCACGGCAGCGACCAGATCGACCGCACCGAAACCGCTGGCATCGCTATTGGGCTCGTAGACGATCCCACCTTTAAAACCATCACCGAAACCCGCAATGTTCAACTCCAGCCCGGCGACCTGATCGTCACCTACACCGACGGCATCACCGAAGCCATGAACAACGAAAACGAAGAGTGGGGACTCGACCAACTCATCCTCTCCATCAAACAGCATCGCCATGATAACGCCTCCGACCTGCTCGACCACATCGAAGCCGATGTCCTCAGCTTTGTCGGCAATACCCCTCAGCACGACGACATGACCATGCTCGCCGTCCATATCAAATAAACAAATAATTCCCTTGCCACATGAGCCACGTAACTCTTTATTAAATCTTAAAAAATTGGGGGCAACGGTAAGTGTTGTGAAAATCAACCGCTGACGCGCAACTGTAACTGCCAACGGCAGAAGCCAGAAAACGACCCCCATGAACATATAACCTCAAAACGCCTCGCGAGATGGGCAGGAGCATAATCATGAAAACAATCCATTCGATTGCATGGGCAATCGTAGCTATAGCAACACAACTACACGCCGTTGAAACCATGGACGAGATCGTCGTCCAATCCACCCGCATCCCCACCCCCCTCGACCTCATGACCTCCTCCGTCGAAGTCATCACAGAGACCGATATATTCAGAAGCAACCTATCTCGCCTCGATCACATACTAGCCAAAGAGGTTGGCATTCACATGGCCCAGACCGGAGGCGCAAACCAACCCTCCTCGCTCTATCTTCGTGGCGCAAAACCTCATCAAACACTCATTCTCATTGACGGGGTTAAGGCAAACGGACAGACGGACTTGAATGGATACGATATCAGCAGCCTCGATCTATCAAACATCGAACGCATCGAAATCCTTAAAGGCCCTCAAAGCACGCTTTACGGCTCAGATGCTCTAGCGGGCGTCATCAACATCATCACTAAAACAGGTAGTCGCGAACCCACTGTTTCATCAACCGCTGAACTCGGGTCTCATGCATATTATCGAGGTGGCCTCGCCACGCATGGCACGCTGGAAAACATGCAATATAGCGCCTCTTTTCAATACATAGAAGAAGACGGTATTTCAGCCAAAAAAAATGATCCAGAAGTTGATCCTTCATCTCTTCAGACACTCACCACACGCCTCTCTATTCAACCAACAGAAACCCTCAAATTCAAAACCGGCATCCGATATATCGAAGCACATAGTGAGTATGACGATACGAATGGCAACGCTTCGCCCTATGTCGATAAAGAACAAATTATTGCTGATATTTCAGCCGATCTGAAAGCATCCGAAAAATATCAATCAACCATCCAACTCAGCATCACGGATCTTCGGCGCAACCACACCTCAGTTGGCAATTCGATCGAAAAAACAGATGTTGACGAGCTATTCCACACCTACGACTGGATCAATACAGTTAGATTATCTGACTCCATCGAATTAATGCTCGGAGCAGATTACACCCATTCAGATTATGAATATGCCTACAGCAGTTTGAGTACTTTTGGCCCTTATATCGAAGCCTTCGACGGCAGCCGGAATCAGCACGGCTTCTATGCGCTTACGCAATATAAACCTTCTCAAGACACACTCTTCCATGCATCACTTCGCAACGACTCCGACAGCATTTTTGGTTCTGCTCTAACCTATCAAACAGGCATCGCAAAGACCATACCTTCGAGCCAAACTACTCTTCGGGCCTCGTTCGGAACAGGCTACCGAGCTCCCACCGCCTATCAGCTATACAGCTATTACGGAAACACCGCTCTTCACGAAGAGACAAGTCAACAATTCGAAGCAGGAATTGATCAAAAAATTAACGATCAAGCCACCATACGCGCTACCTTCTTCCAGATCCGTTATAACGATCTAATCGAAACTGAATATGGCGACCCGACTGACTATACCGATGATAGTTACCTAAACATTCCCAACGCAACATCACAAGGTTTAGAGCTCGCAACACACCTTAGTTTGCTCGACCAAAACCGCCTGAATATTCACCTTGGATACACCTATCTAGATAACGACGACCAATATCCCGAAAACAGCTATGACGAAGCCGAAAATTTTGAATTACGCAGACCGTTTCACGTCCTCTTTGCCGATGTGAACTATCTACCCATCGACCGACTAAATATAAACCTGTACGTGCGGCATACGGATAAAACAAAAGACCTCGACTTTGTGAACTTTGCTCCCGTGATTTACGAACTTAAAGCGCATACCCGCGTAGACCTCGCAGCAAGCTACCAGATCAACGAAACCCTACGTCTATTTGCCCGGGTTGAAAACGTGACCGATAAAACCTACACCCGCGCCTATAGCTACAACGCGCCCGGGCGCTCATTCTACGGCGGGATCAGCTTGGAGCTATAAATTCGACGAGCCGGATCGTATCGAACGAATCCACTCGTCAGCGCGCGCCTTCATCGCCGCCGCCCGCTCGGGCGCCTGGGAGTAGAGGTTCTGCTTCTCGCCGATATCACTGCTCAAGTCATACAGCTCCGGCTCGCTCAAACCGCCAGCATACCTCTGCTTCTCATGGCTCTCGGCCGTTCCTCCCGCCGGAACATCAAAGATCAACTTCCAATTATCCACCCGCAACGCCGCCGGTTTTCCTTTAACATTGTAATACAGATAAGCGAACGCATCCTCCCGCTTTTCACCCAGCAGCAACGACTGCAAGGGACTACCGTCTACTTCATTTTTCGGCGTTACGCCCAATTCGCTTGCCATACTCGGCAATAGATCCAAGGTAGAGGCAATTTCCCCACAGACCGATCCAGCTGGAATTCGACCCGGCCACCGCATGATACACGGAACCCGCATCCCACCCTCAAAAACCGTTCCTTTACCGCTCCGCAAGGGTAGCGCATGACCGCCAGCATCACCTGTCGAAAGCCACGGCCCGTTATCCGACGTGAAAATTACCCACGTATCTTCCGCCACACCCGCCGCTTCTAACGCAGCCAACAGGCGACCGGTTGATGCATCTAGCTCCTCAATCACATCACCGTATAGCCCCGCCTCGCTCCGACCCACAAACGCTTCCGAGGCAAACAGCGGAATGTGCGGCATCGGATGCGCCAGATAGAGCAAAAACGGCTCCTCTCCACACGATTCCACAAACCGGATCGCCTCATCCGTCAGCCGTCCGGTCAGGGTCGACTGATCCACCGGAAACTCAATCATCTCTTCATTACGCATCAGCGGAACTAAATTTTTATTTGGCTTATTCGTCTCATCCCACGCAAACCGCGATAGACCACGCATTACCTCTAGCTGATCCACACTCACACCTTCCCTCAGAACCAAATCCGCTGCCGCCGGAATCTCCGGTGCGATCCACATATCGTTGCTGTAAGGGATACCATAAAAGAGATCAAACCCATGAGCCGTCGGCAGAAACGAGTCCAAATGCCCCAAATGCCACTTACCAACACAAGCCGTCCGATAACCCCGCTCCTTCATCAGCTCCGGTAGCGTTTGCTCTGCTGCCGGCAGCCCGCGCGCGCCGGTATGCGGGAACAGCACTCCGTATGCCAACCCCATACGAACGGGATATCGCCCGGTCAGCAATCCCGCCCGTGAGGGCGTGCAGACCGAAGAGGCCACATAAAAATCGGTAAAACGCATCCCCTCTTCCGCCAACCGATCGAGATGCGGCGTGCGAATATCTGGTGAACCAAAACACCCCACATCTTGATAGCCCTGATCGTCGGTAAAGATAATAACCACATTTGGCAATCGCTCTTGTGTTCGGCTCATCGCCATTACCTGCATAGCGCTTAACACTAAACAAAAACCGCCAACGAATAGATACCTTCTCCTCTTATCCTGCATGCATACTCTCCTCTAATCAGCAAACTAAGAAACGTTCCACTTACCAGAATACATACATAAAGCGTTCCATAGTAAAGCTCTATCTGCGTTCATACCGACTCGGCTGCACCATTTCCAAAGCAGGACACATTAGTTCGAGATCCAGACCGACTCATACGGCTGCAGCTGCAACATCTCCGCCGCATCGGGGAACGTACGCCCCGTCAACAGATCATGCCACGGCTCTGTTCCCACCAGATTCAACTCCAGCAACGAAACCTCCTGCACCGAATCTGAAATATTATTCAACACGAACACACACTGATTCCGGTTCGCACTCTCCCGCCAAAACGCAAAAATTTTCTGCCCAAAATGGAGGGTCAGCTGCGTCGCATTTGGATGAAAAGCCTCCTGCTTACGTCGTATCTCAACTCGCCGACTCAACTCATCAAACAGTCGCTTCTTCGGATGCCCCTCACTTCCTAATATAGCCCGTACGTCCCGCTCCTGCCATTGGTGTCGGTTGATAGACCGCGGCTGTCCCGTCTCCTCAACCAGTGCCTCATCGTTTTCCGTGCCCAAAAAGCTATGAATATAGATGCCGGGAATTCCCTCAAGCGCTAGCAGAATCGTATGCGCACAGATCATCCGCTCCACCTGAAACGCATCCTCGCCCCCCTCAATCGTCCCCTTCAATGCATCGAACAGTCCAATGTTCGCTTCATACGCAGACTCCGTTCCGTCCGGCTTCTTCCGATACGAAATATGACCGCCGAACGACCGAAGCGTATCCAGCATAGCCACCTGCTCCGCCTCATCCAGCAGCCCCTCAATCGGTCGCACTCCAATCCCGTCATGCGACGCAATAAAGTTAAAGTAACTCCGCCCAAAGCGTGCCGGTGGCATCGACATCATCCAGCTCTTTAAATAGGTCGAGTCACCGCTCAAAAGCGTATAAATCAGCAACGGCGGTAACGAAAAATTATAGATCAAATGCGCCTCGTTGTCGTTTCCGAAATAACTCAGGTTCTCCTTATTAGGCACATTCGTCTCCGTGATTACCACCGCCGCCGGATTCAAATGCTCCAGCAACAGCCGAAACAGCTTAACCAGCTCATGCGTCTGGTTCAGGTGCACGCAAGACGTTCCCGATTCCTTCCACAAAA
The DNA here is from genome assembly GCA_964014015.1 of uncultured Kiritimatiellaceae bacterium. Classification (GTDB taxonomy): domain Bacteria; phylum Verrucomicrobiota; class Kiritimatiellia; order Kiritimatiellales; family Pontiellaceae; genus Pontiella. Next base: position 36,929 of record CAXGYR010000007.1, on the reverse strand, counting down.
ATGCCACCGCGTCTAACCGGAAAAATCGAATACCCTTATCCACATAAAATTTCAGTAGCTTGCACATCTCTAGCAGCACCGCCGGATTCGCATAATTCAAATCAACTTGATCCCGGCTGAACGTACACCACACCTGTCGTGATGCCCCACGGCCATCCTCAAAGGTCTGCACCAACTCACTCGACCGCGGTCGCACCACCTCCGAAACATCAAAAGCCTCATCCGGCTCAATAAAGTAGCCCAGGCCCGGCTCCCGATCCTCCAAGAAATTGGTAAACCACTCCGACTCAGCCGAACAGTGGTTCACCACCAGATCCGCCATCAACTCTACCGTCTCTCCTAACGCCTCAACATCTTCCCAGCTTCCCAGCTGATCATTCACCTGTGTATAGTCAACCACCGAGAATCCATCGTCCGAACTATACGGATAGAACGGCAACAAATGCACCGCCGACACCGTCCGACTCATATGGTTCCGAACAAACCGATAGAGTGTTTGCAACGGCGCCTCTCCCTCTTTCTGAATCGAATCTCCATACGAAATCAGTACGACATCTTGTTCGCTCCACGAACTGCGCCCGCGCAGATCTGCAAATCGCTCTCCCTCCAATCCTGCCGCCGCTAACACATCCCGACTTAACGTCTCAACCCCAACCTCTTCACCATACACCGCCCGCAAATGCCCCCCCACCTGCTGCTCCAACATCGGCATCGCCGACATCCCATGCTCCCCCGAACTGAACTCAGAAAAATCATCCTCCACCGCTTCCCGCATCTGCTCGAAAATATCCGGTACCGCCGAAACCACCCGCTTCCAGCTCGGAATAAACGGCACATCCGCCGAATGCTTCAAAAACTCATGCCCCGCACACATGATATTCTGGGCAAACATCTCAATCGCCATCAACTCACTATGCCGATCATACTCCAAGCCGTTCATAATCGCATCGCTCTCATACGCATCCACCAAGTCCAATGCCAGCCGATAATACGCCGCCTTGATCGTCCGAATCCTCTCCTCCGAAAACACCTCCCCAAACGTCGCCATCTTCCGAAACATCGACTTCGAAATATCCACACTCATCTTCGACAATCCACGCGACGCATCCTCAAACGACATTGTCTGATGCTTATGATCATAAAAATCAGATATATCCACCTGACACACCTTATTCGCCGACTGGTTTCGATAAATCTCAGACAACATCCCCATCTCCAGCCCCCAATCCGATGGAATCCGAATATCCCGCAAAATATCCTGCTGAAACGCAAACTCCCCCGACAGCGCATACTTAAAACTATCCATGTACGAAAGATAATCACTCGGCCCACACACCTTCTGCAACGCCCGCAACAGAGGCGTGATCAACAACCGACAAACCCGCCCATTCATCTTCCGGCTCGCCACCCGCGAATAGAACCCCTTGCTATATTTAAAATCCAATCCCGGATGAACCACCGGATAGATAAGCCGCGTCAGCATCTCCCGATTATACGTCGTGATATCGCAATCATGCACCGCAATCACCTGCGCCCGCTCCATCGCCAGCACAAACCCCAACATATACCAAACGTTGCGCCCCTTTCCCGCTTGCTTCGGCGATAAATTATTCGCCTCCAACAACCCATCAATCTTCCGCAGCCGCGGCCCATCATTCCACAACACCGACGTCTGCTGAGGCAACCCCGAGAAAAACTCAAGCGCATGGCAATACTCCTGCTCATTCGCCCGATCAATCCCCACTACAATCTGATCCAGATAATCCAACTCCCCCAAAATCTGGACAATTCGCTCCAACGCCTGCGACTGCAACTCCGAATATAAACTCGGCAGCACCAACGTCACCGGACGCTGCTTCGCATACGCCCGAATCTCCTCCTCCTGCTGCTCAATCGACCGCGTCCGCAAATTATGAAACGTTGTTATAACCCCGTTCTGGTGAAAATCACTCATTCTTGTACTTCCTCTCTCAATTCATTCAAAAAATCTAAAATAGCCACATTCCATCCCGCCGCCCCCGGCATCCGCCCCCGCCGTACATGCTTCCAGCGCAGCCAAGCGTCCGTGCTCTCCAATCGCGGAATTTGCACAGCCACATCCGCCCGCTCCAGCATAGGCCAGTCATTCGGGCTATCTCCCAACGCCATACACCCCCAACGAACCCCCGCCTCCCGCTTCCTATACCAGCTCATTACCTCCCCCATCGCCGAACCCTTATCCCGATCTGCCCGCATCAAATGCCGAAACTGCCCCCCTCGCACCAACTTCACCCCCTGCTCACGCAGCAACCGCTCAAATAGCTGCAGACGTTCCGCCGAATCCAGCCAGATAATCGGCTCCGTTGCCTCACGTTCCATCGAATGCAGTGCCTGCTCACGCGACAAATCCGTCAACTCCATCAGCCGCTCTACTTCCCAATCCACAAACCCCTCAAACCGGAACCCCCTTTCATTACGAAGCTCTGTTGCCAACGCCACCAACTCATCCCGCTCAGAACATCCACCCATTTTCCCTTCATTAATCCCCTCAATCACCCCGCCATTCTCCGCAATGCAAACCGAATCCAGCCCCAACTCCGCCCGAATCACCCGCATCTCTGCCACCGTCTTACTCGAATTCAACACCAACGGAATGCCCGCCTCACGTAACGCCCGCACCGCCGGTACTGCCTTCTGCCAACTGTAATCCCGATCCAGCAGTGTTCCGTCTAGATCCGTAAACACAACCCACCTCATCATCGCACAACCATCCGATCAATCTCATGCCCCGCCCCCAGCTCCACCACCACATCCGCCCGTGCCGGAAACTCCCGCCACATCCAACGCGTCAACCGCTCAAACAACGCCACAAAATCACGCACCTGCTCATCTGTCATAATCGCCTCCCCGCCTCCCCGTTCCCGTAACCGATGCTCCTGTTTCAACCGATTCTCTACCACCGCCTCAAACGACGCGGGACGCAGAAAAATCCAACACGAAAACAGATCAAAAAATCGCTGATAATCCTCCCCCAGCCGCTCATTAACAAACGAACGCCAAGCCCCATCCGCATCCTGCACCCGCTCCAACTCATTCACCGGCACCCCCAACGCCTCCATCGGTTCAGCCACCGCCCCCATACACCATCCCTCAAACAGAACCAGATCCGGCGCCTGCTCCAACCGCAGCCACGCACCCTTTTCAACCCGATCATCCCGCGCCTTATCAAACTTCGGACACACCGCCTCCGACCAATCCCCCCGCATACACGCACCCAAAAAATCAATCCCCAACCGCACATCATGCGTCCCCGGTACCCCCCGCGTCGCCAATAACGGATGAACCTCCTCAGCTAACGCTATTCGATCTTTTCGCGTCAAATAGAGATCATCCAACGACGCCACCACCACCGACCGCCCATACACCTCCTCCAAATAGTGCTTCAAAAATCCCGCCAACGTCGACTTACCGCTTCCCTGCGCCCCATTTATTCCCACGCACAACGGCAGCTCACCCTTCCAACTAACCAACCGATCTCCAAGCGGCACAAAATACTCCAATGCACGCGCACGATAATCCTCCGACAACCCCTCATTTTTTATAAAATCATCTAAAATTGTATCAATTTTACTCATTAAACCTTATTTGTATTATATTTTATTAAAACAACAAATTTGTATTCATATCTCCAAAAAAAACCAATGCCTGCAACTATTGCTACCTCACCACGACATAGAACAAAGCAGAACCCATGCCATATCAAATACGCCCCAATAAACACCTGTATAACTAGTCCCAAAACCGTGTGCGCGGCTCAGCGCGTTCCTTCTTTCGTCCCAGCGGACGAACCGTATCCAACCGGCGCTGCTTCGCTTTCCGTCCCGTCACCCGCTCCCGCCACAACTCAAACGAGCGCGGCTTCAGCGTCGATCGCATCAGTCGGATCACCTCCCCTTCCGGCACTCCAAACTGCTCCTCAATCGCACCAAACGGAACCTCATCCGCCCATGCCATCGCCACAATCTCTGAAACCATACCCTTGTCCATACACCTTAATCTCATAAAACCCCGAATACTTGCGCCCAACACAAAAAAAACCGGCTCCGCCTTGAAGGCATCCTCCTAAAAACGTATCGTATGAATCCAAGTTGAGCGACCGTCTCAATGAGGGAGAAACCAAGCACATGTCGCAAAAAAAGAAGCAGGCCTACACCGAAGATAAAATCAAAACCCTCTCCTCCCTCGAACACATCCGCCTCCGTACCGGCATGTATATCGGGCGTACCGGTTCCGGCGCCCACTACGACGATGGCATCTACATCCTCGTGAAAGAAGTAATCGATAACGGGATCGACGAATTTATCATGGGCCACGGCGAGCGCATTAACGTTAGCATCGAAGACGACACTGTTACCATCCGCGACTTCGGACGCGGTATTCCACTCGGAAAAGTTGTCGACTGTGTCTCCAAAATTAACACCGGTGCCAAATATAACGACGATGTCTTCCAGTTCAGCGTTGGTCTCAACGGTGTAGGTACCAAAGCCGTCAACGCCCTCTCTACTTACTTTCTCGTCCGCTCCCACCGCGACGGCGAATTTGTTGAAGCCGAATTCGAGACCGGGAATCTCGTCCGGGAAGAAAAAGGCAAAACCGATGAACCCGACGGCACCCTCGTCTCCTTCTCCCCCGATCCCGAGATCTTCAAGAAATTCACCTTCAACCCCGATCACCTCGCCCGCCGCCTCCGCTTCTACGCCTATCTAAACGCCAAACTTAAAATCTGGTTTAACGGCGAGCTCTTCCACTGCCGCGGCGGTCTACTCGACCTCATCGCCGACGAAAGCCAATTCGAAAAAATCTACCCCCCCTTCCACCACAGTGACGCCACTCTGGAGTTTGCCTTCACCCACACCAACCGCTTCTCAGAAGAGTACTACTCCTTCGTCAACGGACAATACACCTCCGACGGCGGAACCCACCTCTCCGCTTTCCGCGAAGGCATTCTCCGCGGCATCAACGACTTCGCCAACAAAAAGTTCTCCGGCGACGACGTCCGCGAAGGCATACTAGGCGCCGTTGCTATCCGCCTCAAAGAGCCTGTCTTTGAAAGCCAGACCAAAAACAAACTCGGCAACAGCGAAATCCGCTCCGACCTCGTCGCCCGCGTCGCCCAAGCCGCCGCTCAAGCCCTCCACCGCAACACCCCCGAAGCCAAAAAACTAATCGCCAAAATCGAAGAGACCCAAAAACTCCGCAAAGAGCTCAACTCCGTTAAAAAACTTGCCCGCGAGCGCTCCAAAGCCGTCTCGATCCGCGTACCACAGCTCAAAGACTGCAAACACCACTTCGACCGCGTAAAACAAAAACATCTCGACACCCAAATCTTTATTACCGAAGGACAGTCCGCCGCTGGCTCCCTCGTCAGCTGCCGCGATGCCAACAACCAAGCGATCTTCACCCTCAAAGGCAAGCCCCTCAACGTCTGCGACCTCAACCGTGACGCCCTCTATAAAAACGTCGAAATCTACAACCTCATGCAAGCCCTGCAAATCGAAGAGAACCTCGACAACCTCCGCTACGGTCAAGTCATCCTCGCCACCGATGCCGACGTCGACGGCCTCCACATCCGCAATCTCATGATCACCTTCTTCCTCCGCTTCTTCGAACCCCTCGTCCGTGAAGGTCATCTATATATTCTTGAGACACCCCTCTTCCGAGTTCGCAACAAAAAAGAGACCCACTACTGCTACACCGAAGACGAGCGCATTGCCGCCATCGATAAACTCGGGCGCAGCGCCGAAATCACCCGCTTCAAAGGCCTCGGCGAAATCTCACCCGGTGAATTCAAAAACTTCATCACCCCCGACGGCATCCGCCTTACCCCCGTCTCCATCGACGGCGACCACTCAACCTCCGAAATCATCAACTTTTACATGGGGAAAAACACCCCCGACCGCCGTGAATACATCATGAACCACCTCGTCGTTGACGCAGAAATGCTTTAGGAAATAACCATGTCCGATACCGATGCCACACCTAATGATCTTTTTGAAGAGGAGCCCAATCCACAAACAGAAGTGGATATTACCGAACCGTTTCACCCGCTCCAGAGCGAACACGGTCCCCTCAAAAATCTGGTCGATTTCAACTTTCTCCAATATGCCTCTTACGTTATCTGCGACCGTGCCATCCCTTCCATCGAAGATGGTCTTAAACCCGTTCAGCGCCGTATTCTCCACGCCCTGAAAGAGAAGGATGACGGACGCTTCATAAAAGTCGCCAACGTCGTCGGGCACACCATGCAGTACCATCCGCACGGCGATGCCTCGATTGCGGACGCGCTCGTCACCCTCACCAACAAGCGCTACCTCATCGAAGGTCAGGGAAACTTTGGCAACATCTACACCGGCGACCGCGCCGCTGCCTCTCGTTATATTGAATGCCGCCTGACACCCCTTGCCCGCGAGGAGATTTTTAACAAAGCACTCACCGAATGGATTCCCAGCTACGACGGCCGCAACCAAGAACCCGTCCATCTCCCCTGCAAACTACCCCTCATGCTCATGCTCGGCGCCGATGGTATCGCCGTTGGTCTTTCCACTGCCATTCTACCTCACAACTTTATTGAACTACTCGAAGCGCAAATTGAAATCCTGCGTGAAAAGAAGCGTACCCCTGTCGAACTAAACCTTCTGCCCGACTTTCAAACGGGCGGCCTTATGGATGTTTCCGACTACAACAAAGGCAACGGTAAGATCAAGTTGCGCGGACGGATCGAACCCCGCAAAACCAATCGTCTCGTCATTACCGAACTACCGCACGGCATCAACACCGAATCGCTTATCACCTCTATTGAAGAAGCCGTCAAAAAGAAAAAAGTACCCGTACGCGCTATCGACGATTTTACCGCTGAAAAAGTAGAAATCGAACTAACCCTCTCGCAGGGTGCCGATCAGCAGAAAGCCATTGAAGCGCTCTATGCCTTTACAAAATGCGAGAGCTCTATAACGAGCCGCCTCATCTGCTTGCGGAACAACCGCCCCGTCGTACTGAATGTCGACGACGTCCTTCGCGAAAACACCCATCAGCTACTCGACATTCTAGAACGCGAACTCCAACTCAAAAAAGAGAAACTGCTAGACGAGTTCCACAACAAAACCCTCGTTCAAATCTTTATTGAAAACCGCATTTATAAAGCCATCGAAGAGTGCAAAACCTACGAAGCGGTGCAGCAGGCCGTTGCTGACGGACTGGAACCGTTCGCCGACCGGCTCAAACGTGCCATCGTTCCCGACGATATCGAAATGCTACTCGGCGTGCGCATCAAACGCATCTCCCTTTTTGATATAGAAAAAAATCGGGAAGAGATCGACGGAATCCTCGCCGAGCTCGATGAGGTTGAAAAACATCTGAAAAGCCTAAAAAGTTATGCTACTCGCTATCTTAAGAACCTCATCAAAACCTACAAAGACGCTTATCCCCGCAAGACGGAAGCCACCGGATTCTCCACGGTCGAAGTTCGCGAGCTCACCGCTACCGAACTACAGATTCGCCAAGACGAAAACGGTTATATCGGGACCGCCGTTAAAGGCGAACTACTCATGGAGTGCTCATCTCTGGACAAACTCCTGATCGTCTTTGGAAATGGGCGCTATCACGTGATGCCCCCGCCCGAGAAACTCTTTATCGATAACGACCTAATCCGCTGCGAAGTCTATGACCGCGAAGCCTCCTATACCGCTGTCTATACCGAAAAGAGTATCGCCTATATCAAACGCTTTAAGATTGGTGGCGCCATTATGAACCGCGACTATTTTCTTGGCGCCTCAGATAAATCAAAACTACTACTTTTTGCCGATGGCACCCCTGATGCGCTCTACGTGAAATACAAACCCGCTAAAAACCAGCGAATTCACCAACAGCGCTTCAACCCTGCTGATACACCTGAGAAAGGAGCTAAAGCGCGCGGCAACCGCCTTAGCAGTAAAGCCATCAAATATATCGACACACAACCCGGCCGTTGGTGGGATAAATCTGACGATGGCGACATTCCCGACGGCGTCTTGCTATAAAAAAAGGAAGTGTTGCATGCAACACTTCCCTAATCCGAAGTAAGTTATAACGTTTCTCAGCACTCCAGATCGCCCTTAACTTGATCAATTTAATTCAGGCAATCAACTATTGCATTCAACTATCTTCGCTTCTTAGAAACCTCACGTAGCATTCAGTTAGCCCAGTCCGTTACCAACTGCGATGATAACAATACCTGCGACCATGCAAATCAAGCCAGTGTAGAGATATCCACGCGCTCTAGCAGATGCTTTCTTCCACTCTCCAACCAATAAACCGCTGACAATCGCTGTCATCACGCATGTTGCATTAAAAATAGCATAGCCAACCGTATTACCCGCGTCTCCCAATTTTGAAGCCGCAAAAGCAAATAGCGCCGAAGCCGCATAATGGAAAACAGCCATCACAAATATCAGCACAAAATTACTACCGAAATGAGCTGTTTTAAATTCGCCCCACAATTTTTTCTGACTCAACTGCTGCGCAAAATAGAGCCCCATCACGATACCGCCGCTAATGAAAATCGGAAACATTACCGCAACCGCTGTTTTCCACGGTGCTAAACCAAGAGAGGCCACGGCCTCACCCAGCGGACCAGCGCCAACTGCATTGGCAAAACTAAAACCGGTTGCGAGTAAACCGCCGATAACAGCAATCATGATTCCCTTCAGCATAGAACCTTTATCCTCTGCCGAATCATCCCCGCTTGCCTGCTCGTCTTGCTCACGAGCCAATCCTGCTTTGCCATTCATCACCACGCCGGCCAGAACCACAACGAGTCCAGCTAGAATTGTGGCAAACACATTCGTGGGCGGCACACCATTCACAAAGAAAGGAATCACGGAACCCACCAAAATGACGGTTCCAATGAACAGGGAGAAACCCAGCGACAAGCCAATATGATTAATCGCCTTACCCCAGAGCATCACTCCCGTTCCCCACAGCACACTCGCAATCGCCATTTTCCGGATTACAGCCGAATCAACCATGCCGAAAACATCTAAGCCTCCCAGCAATAAATAGGATGCAATAATCGGCACCAGAAACATCGTTAGGATAAAGAACAGTCCCCACGTATTTTCATATTTAAACGACTTAGTATATTTTTCAGGCAATGCATACAAACCAAGCATCACGCCGGCCACCAAGGCCCAAAACACTCCTGCTATCTCCATTTCTCATCTCCTGTTATTTTTAATTATCTGCTGGTTAGAGATCGTTCTCACCTTTCACATAACCAAAGTTGGCTAAGATACCCCCATCCACGTAGAGCACGTGTCCATTTACAAACTGACTGGCTTTCGATACCAGAAACAATGCCGCATGCCCCACATCTTCAGGCTCGCCCCACCGGTTAGCCGGAGTCCGTGTCATAACCAAATCATTAAACGGGTGCCCGCCTTCTCGGATCGGTGCCGTTTGTGAGGTAGCGATGTAACCTGGACCAATTCCGTTCACTTGAATGTTATGCTTCGCCCATTCACAACACATATTAGCCGTAAGAAGCTTTAATCCTCCTTTAGCTGAAGCATATGCCGAAACCGACTTACGTCCATACTCACTCATCATAGAACACATATTGATGATTTTACCCGCCCCCTTTTCAATCATCCCAGGCGCGACCCGCTTACTCACCATGAACGGAGCAATTAAATCGACATCTATCACCTGCCGGTACTCATCGACCGGCATATCCAAAATTGGAACTCGTTTAATGATCCCCGCATTGTTAACCAAAATATCTATCGTCCCAACGTCCGCTTCGATCTGGGAAATAGCTGCATCAATAGCCGCTTCATCCGTGACATCAAACGGTAATGTATAGACCTCAATCCCCGCCTCCGCGAATGTCTGCTTCGCCTCTGCAAGTTTTTCCAAATTACCGCTATTATTAATACATACCTTTGCACCAGCACTACCAAGCGACATCGCAACGGCCATCCCGATCCCATGTGTACCGCCAGTCACCAACGCTACTTTTCCCTGCAAATCAAATAGATCCTGTACATTCATTTTTCACTCCTTCTTGCGAACATTTAATTAAACTCTTCATCGCTGTAGCATTGCCATCCAGCGCCTGAAATGCGGACAAAATATCGTCCAACTCCCTAACATCGGTAATCAAGGCCTCACAGTCAATCGCACCCGAGAGAATCAACTCAATCGCCTGATCATAATCCGTAGCCTCATAAACCCGCGCGCCCAAAAGCTCCAGTTCACGCCAGAAAAACTTAAACATATCAACTTCCGGTTTTTGCGCGAAGATCGCCACCATCACAATACGCCCCCGAACCGCCGCAGCCTCCGTCATCGTCTCAATACCCGGTTTCGAACCCGACACCTCAAAGACCACTTCCGCTCCCTTGTCGCCCGTCCGCTTCCACATCTCCTCCGCCACATTCACTTCCCGCGGATCTAGGGTCACAAATCCCAGCTCTTGCGCGACTTTCAGGCGATAGTCACTCACTTCTGAAACCACGACCTGACCGCCGGCTTGACGCGCCACCATCGCCACCAACAATCCAATCGGCCCGCCTCCAATGACCAACACATCTTCACCCGGTTGAATCTTCGCACGCGCTACGTCGTGGCATGCGACCGCTGTCGGTTCGATTAACGCCGCATAATCCAGCCGTAAATCCGCCGGAAGTTTATGGAGCGTATGCACCGGAACCGTCCACATCTCCTGCATCGCGCCTTCTGTATCCAACCCAAGAAACTTCAGATTCTGACACACATGCGAATGACCCTTCTTACAAGCGGCACACGTACCGCAAGAGACCAATGGGCGCACTACAACCGGATCGTCCGTTTCAAAACCAACAACACCCTCGCCAACTGTTTCAACCACCGCAGAACACTCGTGACCGATAACCCGATGCGTTGTCACTCGCGCATCCATTGCGCCATGATACACATGCATATCCGTACCGCAGATACCGCAATAGCCAATCTTCAATCTGACCTCACCCACTCCCGGCTCTTTAGGTGTGTCTTCCTCAACTGAAAAAGTTTGATTTCCCGAATAATATGCAGCCTTCATCTTTTTTTATCTCCCTTTAAACCTCATACGGACGTAGCCGCTCCCAATCAAATATAACACCAATACCTGGCTCACTCGGTGCAACAGCCCGCTGATTCTCCACGACCAATGGACGTGTAGTATACGTATCAATCGGAAAACTGTGCACTTCCAGCCAACCGGCATTCGGCTGTGCCGAAACCAAACTCACGTGTAATTCCTGCATGCCGTGCGAACAAGCAGGTAGCCCATGTGCAGCCGCCAACTGCGCAGCTGCCAGCCAACCGGTAATGCCTCCGCAGTTCGATGCATCCGGCTGGACATACGACAACTTCGCCTGCTCACAGGCATACTTGAACTCATGAATCGTGTGTAAATTTTCTCCCATCGCCAGCGGAATATTAATTGCATCAGCAATGGCGGCAAATCCCGTGTAATCGTCCGGAATAGTCGGCTCCTCAAACCAGGTGATATCATACGGTTCAATGCGATGCGCCAACTCGATTGCCTCCCCAACGCTTAGCGAATAGTTGGCATCCACCATGAAGGGCACATCCGGTCCAATCAGCTCCCGAACCGCCGCAATCCGCGCCACATCATCGTCTGGATTTGGCTGACCAATCTTGATTTTAACCGCACCAAATCCCCGATCTAAATATCCCTGAATACTCGCTAACAGTTTATCCAGAGAGAAGTTTAGATCGATTCCCCCGCAATAAGCTGCACAGGTATGATCCGTTCCACCCGCCATTTTCCACAGTGGCTGCTCCGTTCGTTTTCCACGAATATCCCATAGTGCAATATCGAGAGCGGAAATGGCAAACGAAGCAATGCCACCCCGACCTACATAATGTATATGCCACTCCATAAAATCGTAGAGTCCGGCAATATTATCTGCGTCTTTGCCCAGCAAAGCGGGTTTAAAATCGTGCTCGATCATAGCCTGTATGGCACGACCACCCTTCCCTCCCGTATACGTATAGCCCGTTCCGCTCCATCCATCAGCCGTTGTAATGGTTGCCGTCACCAACTCAAAATGAGTGTGATCACCATGTTTTGCATCGGATAAAACTTGCGCCAGAGGAACCTCAAAAAGCCGCACCTCTATGGATTGTATGTTCATATCACCCATTACTTATAGTTAATATAAAACGTCTTTTTCTCTAAATACTGCTCAAAGCCGTATTTACCATCTTCTCCCCCCGTACCACTCATCTTGTATCCATTATGGAATCCCTGATGCTGTTCACCATGCCCACGGTTGATATAAATTTCTCCGCACTCCAGCTCATCGCGAAGCCGCATAATCAACTTCATGTCCTGCGTGCAAATCATGGCAGCCAATCCATATTCTGCATCGTTCGCATAGCCAATCACCTCGTCTACTGATGAAAACGTAATCACCGGCAAAATAGGTCCAAAAGACTCTTCGTGAACAATGGTCATCTCCTGCGTAACATCCGTCAGGATCGTCGGTTCAAACCAGTTGCCACCTTCGAATCCCGGCACATCAGCCTCCTTGCCGCCACAAGCGATCGTCGCGCCCTCTTTCACACTCAGTTCTACTAGGTGCTTCATATGCTCCAACTCTTTGCGATTCACCTTCGGCCCCATGTCCATCGACTCATCCATCGGATCGCCCACTTTAATCGCTTCCACCAGCGGCATAAAGATCTTCATAAAATCCTCGTACACGTTTTCATGAACATACAAACGCTCGTTGCAGGTGCAAACCTGCCCGCAGTTATCAAATCTAGAATGCAAGGCCGCCGCTGCCGCCTGTTCTAAATCTGCATCCTCCATCACAATGAAAGGAGCTTTTCCTCCTAGTTCCAACTGACAATGCGCCATGTTATCCGCCGTCGCCGCAATAATTGCCTGCCCCGCTGGCGTGCTACCTGTCATGGTCACCATCTTTGTAATTGGGCTCCGGCAGAGCGCATCTCCCATGGTGCGCCCTGAACCCGTCACAATGTTTAACACACCGTCCGGCAAGCCAGCCCGCTTAGCTAATTCTCCCAATTCTAACGTAGCCAGCGGCGTTTCACTCGTCGGCTTTAACACCATCGTATTACCCGCGACTAGCGCCGGACCCACCTTACGACCTGCCAAGGCAACCGGGAAATTCCAAGCCGTGATACCCACCACCACGCCGCGAGGAATTTTCTGAATAAATATTTGTTCATCTTCGTTATCGGATTGAACAATATCGCCATCCATCTGGCGCGCCCAGTCACACGCATACTCGACAAATGAGCAGAACACATCCACTTCAAACCGAGCAACTGTCAGTAATTTTCCCTGCTCTTGCGTGATCAACTGTGCCAGCCGTTCTCGTTCATGTTGAACCTCTGCACAAAATGCGCGTAACAGTTCAGCCCGCTTCCGCGCCGGCACTCTTTTCCACTGTTTCTGTGCCTCTTCAGCCACCTTCAGCGCCCGCTGCGCATCTGCAACACCACCATTTTGTATGGTCGCTATCGCTTCGCCCGTCGAAGGACTTAAAACGTCCACACAATCGCTTCCTTCAGCGTCCACCCACGCTCCACCAATATATTGTTTATAGGCTTTCATCTACTTTTTAACCTCCATCCAATTTATTTTGTCAAAACTAAGACCGTAGCAATGGCATCTGGCGTAATACCTTTCAGGCGCACACGAATGCCCTCCTCGGTCTCCTTAAACGCGAGCGAAGTTCGCCCACCCTCATGCAACCATTCCACGTTGGAATAGCCCTTCACATCTTTCAAAAGTAATGTCTTATCGTTCGGCCAGTCGAATATATGGGCATATACCGTTTCTGCTTTCGTCGTGTATCGCCCCCATTCAGGACGCGCGACTCGGCTAGCATCTGCACCGTATATAGATTCTCCATAAATCGACATCCACTGACCCATCTCCTCAAGCCGCTGAACACTCGCCGCTGGTATTATCCCATCCGCTCGCGGCCCGATGTTCAATAGAAAATTACCACCTTTTGATACAATATCGATTAAATGATGAACCAACACACGTGTAGATTTCCACGTCTTATCATCTTTGCGATAACCCCAGGTATTATTCATCGTCATACACGATTCCCAATCGATCCCTTTGATACCCGTGTCCGGTATTTCCTGTTCCGGCGTGCCGAAATCACCCGCAAAATCACCCTCTTTATCTAAGCCCATCATTCCCTGTCGACCTTTATCAACCCGGTTGTTGACGATGATATTCGGTTGCAAAGAACGGATAAATGCATCGATCTCTTTACCCATTTCACTGGTATAATCAGGTATCCACTCACCATCAAACCACAAGATGTCTACTGGACCATATTGAGTCAGCAACTCCTTTAGCTGCGGTTTCATATAATTTTCCAAATATGACGGAAAACGAGGATTCGCTCTCTTCTGGTTTTTCAACATATTATAGTAGGGTGCAAACATGCCTTGTGCATCCGGATGATGCCAATCCATGATCGAATAATAGAACCCCAATTTAATACCAGCCTCAGCACAAGCCTCTGCCAAGGGCTTCAACAAATCTTTTCCATACAAGGTAGCTCCAGCAACATCCCATTCCGTTACGGCTGAATCCCATAAACAGAATCCATCATGATGCTTGGTCGTGATGACAATATACTTCATCCCTGCTCGCTTTGCCAGTGCCACCCACTGCTTTGCCTGATATTCCAGCGGATCAAAATGAACCGAAAACTGCTCATACTCCTCCACCGGTATATTCAGCTGCTTCATGATCCACTCACCGTTGTAATGCGGAGCCGGCACACCCCGGTGAACACCTGCCGGAACGGCATACACGCCCCAATGAATGAAGAGCCCGAAACGAGCCTCTTTCCACCAAGCCATTCGCTCGGCCCTCTGTTCAGCTGTCTCCACCTTGACAACGGCATCGGATGCGAGCACCCGCTGACAGGGCATCAGTAGCACAACCATGAGCCCAAAAATCGCAACGGGACTAAGCAAACGAACAGTCTTGCTGAAATACGTAAACGAAAAACAGTAAAACTCTGAACCTTTTGCGTTCCTCCAAAGAGTCTCTCTCACACCTAAAAATCGAACTCTCATTATATTCCAGCTCTCTACACTCATCATATCAGCCTCTTCCGTTTAATTTTGAGACTGTCATGTAATCTCCACTCATTTCAATGAGATTTTCAGTGCGACGGTCTTGGTTACTTTCACATCCACCTTCGGCAGTTGCACCTGCAAGCCATCAAGCTTGTTTTTAAAGCAACCGATTCGCCCGAGATTAACTCCACTTTTTTCGCTTTGGCTCCGGCTTTCTTAAAGCCTTCACCACCATTCTGTTCTCGCCCTCCTGATTCAGAAACGGCGTCAGATCAAAACTAAACGGAATATATCCGTAGGGACGCTCACCCAGTTTATTCCCGTTTAGCCACACCTCGGCGTTACTATACACACCATCAAAATCGATCCGTACCCGCCGTCCCCGAAAAGCTGGGGGAAGCTCAAACGTTTTCTCATACCAACCCACCCCGCCTGGTAGAAAAGCCGTGCAACCACCTGTGCCGTTCGTCGAAAACGGAAAAGCAACGCTCCAATCGTGCGGAATCTTAACCGGTTCATATCGAACGGGATCAGGCTTTTCTCCCAACTGAAAAGACCACCCATCGTTGAACGAGGTTGTCACCCGCTCACCGAGGGCTGTTACCACCAGCACCAAACAAAGCCATACCGACCTATTCAGCAGACTCATTGTGCGCGCTCAATTGGTTCTAATGTATAGGCCCGCACATAATCATAAAGCGTAGTATTATTCTCCTCATTAAGGATATCCTCCCGCTCAGGCCGCACTTCAAAATTATAAATTTCGCAGACCATATTTACGAACATCTTCTGGTCAAACGGATGTGGATCCAGATCTGTCGGTGGTTCAATGGTATGCGCATACTCACCATCTACATAAAAATGCATCGTATTCGCATCCACCCACCAACATCCAAAACGAAAAAAGCGTTCATCCACCTCACCCTTTAGATTGCTACTGGCCCCCTCTTTCACCACCACAGGTTCTTTGCCCTTCTCATAAAATGTGATGTGCGTATTAGACTTCATCTGCTTCTTGAACCCTTTGTAACGTGTTGCATCACCGATACTCTCCTGAATATCCAGCTCCGTCCGCTTTCCAGCATCGCGCGCCGTTTTTCTCGGTGTCATCAACCAAAACGTTGTCGACGTACGCATACTCGACGCTTTTACGCGCGTCTCATAATACCCATAGAAAGCTTCTTGCGCCTTTGACTGAACCGCCCCGCACGCAATCCACCACTCATTACTCACCCCCTGAGGCGGCTCTAAAAGCGAGGTCTTAATCTGTAAGCAACCATCCCCTACACTGACCGAAGAGGGAACAAAAAGCCCCGGCACACGCCCTTTCCAGCCCGGATACGTATCGTGCCATTTATCCGCATCCAATTCGGTACCGTTAAACTCGTCGCTGTATGGTTCATTCAACACCCAGCGGAACCCCTCCGGCGCTTCAATCGGCGGAGGTGGAATCTGGCTTTTCTCCACCACCGTCGGCTGCAAAAGCGCTTCCGGACTTCCCATTGCAAATGATACAAGTTCCGCCACTAACAATCCACTCAACAAAACTATTCCACGACATCTCATCTCTACTCTCCTTCCTCTAAGGGAAACGTGCCCGGCAAGCGGTCCACATACTCCTTAAGTTTTAATTTCATAGCCGACAGCATCGACTCATTCGCCGGATCCATTGCTAGGTTTTTTGCCTGACGAGGATCCTTCTTTAAATCAAACAACTGATCACGATCAAAATAGCTCTCCACCCACGGCTTCTCCTCCGTCGCCTTAATATGCCACCGTTCAAACGCATAGCCGCCCGGCACAATACCCATCTGAAAATAGGGTGCATCCTCCAGCAGCGGAAACTCCTTCTCCATCCACGGATGCTTCTCAAGCATTTCAGCATAGTATGTCTTTGCCTCGGCATAACGCTCTTCCCTCGTCCGCTGCAACGACGGAGGAACCCGAAAGGCGACATAACTCCACGCCGGTGTTGTTACCGATCGGGTTAAACCAATTTCACTATATATCTCCTGCCGCCAATCCTCCGGTGTTTCCCCCTTCAAAATAGGCACCAAACTGCGCCCGTCCAACGGCATAGTCGACGGCGCCTCTGCTCCAGCAAGCTCAAAAAATGTCGGCGCAAAATCGACATTCTGAATCCATGCCTCTGGACGCCCCGGCTCAATCATCCCCGGCCAGCAAGCAAGAATCTGAGTCCGTTGTCCCGCCACATAAGACGTACCCTTCGCCTTATCCTCCATCCCATGATCGTTGTAATAAATGATCAACGTATCCTTCTCCAAACCCATCTCACGCAACGCTTCCCGCAACGCGCCCACCCCATCATCCAGCCAGGTTGCCGCCCGATTCTTCTCCGGAATTCCAGCCCGTCTCGTTCGCTCCAGTACCGAAGTGCGGGAGGGCTGCACGTCCGTGATCGGCTCATCTAGCAGCCCCAAGCCACACTTACGCGGATCTCCCCGTAGCGAATCCATCGGATTCGGCACATGCATTAATGTGGGAGCCCAATACAAAAACCAAGGCTTATCCTGATGCGCCTCAATAAACATCAGAGCTGCCTGCGTCAACCACTCCTGATTATGCACATTGCACCCACTGGCTACCAAAGCCGGATCATCATTCGGATTTCCCTCATACACCGCCAATACTTCATCAAACCCGAACGGCTTAATTAAACGCTGATAGAGCGCATGATTCCGACGCAATATCGCCTTCACATCAGGATCAGCAGGGTCACTCCCCTTGGCAACTGGTTCAATCAACTCACGCATCTCATTCAAATGCCACTTACCCGCAAACCCCGTTGTATATCCCGCCTGCTGTAAAATACGTGGCACATTCGGCTGCTCCGGCACAAAACCCACATTCCACATGACGCGCCGAACGCCCTCCTCCGATGTCGATTTAGTAAAATCTTCCAGCTCACAGCGACTCGCATACTGCCCGGTTAAACAGGTGTACCGGCTTGGCGAACAGACCGAAGAAGAGACAAACCCATTCTCAAAAAAGAGCCCCTCCTCCGCCAACGAATCGATATGAGGTGTCAGCGCTTCTCCTCCCAAAAAACCAAACTGCTCCCGAAATTGATCATCCGTTATAATAAACAGAATATTCGGACGCCGTGCTCTCTCCGCTTTTTCCGCATACGACCCACCCATGATCACTGAAATGCAGATCCATCCTAACCATAGAAAACGAAACAAGCTCATGGCACCTCCACCCGAATTTCAAGTTGATCCTGTATACCCGTTCGCGAAAAAGGACCACTCATCGAATCCGCCAATGGCTGCGCATCCTCCCACGAAAAAACCGATAGAGTGGCACGACCTGCCGCAACACCCGTCACACAACCAAACTTATCCACCTTCATAACCGAAGGATCACTGCTCTGCCATACAACACCCCTGCGCGACGCTCTCTCCGGCTCATGCGTCACTTGCATTATTCGACTCTCGCCCACCTTCAACGCATCTAAACACGGCTCAATCATTAAAGAAGTCAGCGGAACATACTGCTCTTTTTCCAAAACGCTCCCTAATTTCTCATACGCCGCGCGCTGTTCTTCACATAACTGGCTCACATCTAGCCCCGCATGATGCCACTTATTCCAAAGCCGCGGATATTTTTTCTTCGTTCCCATCTTCTCAAATCGATCGGTCCGCAAATCAAAGAAGCGACCCTGCGGATAGAGCGTACTCGGCGCATAGCGTTTGAATGATTTTGTAAACGCATACTCCAACTTTGCCGACTGATCCGTAACCGGTGAGTTGGCATTATACCACGCATAGATATGCTCTCGGTGCTCCGCCGTATTCCGCCCCGTTAACTGATCCCAAAAACTGATGCCATCGATCGATGCCGGATCCACCAACTCAATACCCACCGCCTCGCACAACGTAGGCAATATATCCGTTACATGCACCAAGCCATCATACACCTGACCGGCTGGAATCCCCTGCGGATAGCTCACCAACAGCGGTACATGTAACCCACCCTCTTTATTGCTTCCCTTATCTCCCCGCACGATCGAACCATCCGGCAACTGATGATAAAAACACTCCTTGGTCCCATTATCACCCATCACAATAACTAACGTATTCTCAGCCAGCCCCAACTTCTCCAGATGGTCCACCACCTGACCCACCATCTTATCCGTATAAGCCAACATGTCTGGGAAATAAGCCCGTTCATCCCCCAGCATTCGCTGATTTCCAATTCGCTTTTTAACATCGAAGTCATCAAACAGTGCTTTTGGCCGCGTATCAGGCGTTGGCGTATGTTCGTCGTGTACCAGCACCATCGGATAGTAGAGGAAGAAAGGCTGATCTTTATGGCGCGTAATAAAATCAAGAGCATACCGATTAAACAGATCCGGACCATAATACCGCCGTCCGCTCACCGGATCCAGCCCCCTGTAGGTTTTCAGTACTCCATTTTCAACCACTGTCGGCTCAATCATCCGCCGCCCCTCACCTGTCACATCAAAGCAGCGAAACTCATCCCACCCAAACTCATAAATATACTCTTTCGCTGAAATCTCATCCGTACCCCGCGACTGTTTCCACTTTCCCACCATACACGTCGCATAGCCCGCCCGCTTGAACAGATCTCCAAACGTAATATCTGACTGGTGCTGCGCCTTCGGCTTGAGAAAATTCCGCATATTTGTTTTGCCGCTCATCAACGCAATCCGAGTCGGCTCACAAATCGGATAGACATAGGCATGATCGCACCGCACGCCCTCCACCCCAACTCGGTCTATATTCGGTGTTTCCACCAGAATCGGTTCAAAAGCATCCTCCATTGAACCGATTTTGTTCGCCCCATATGCCGTAACGCCATAATGACTCAAATCATCAATCAGAACCAACACGACGTTAGGCTGAGATGCCAACGCGAAGCGCCCCAACAAAAAAACCAACATCAGGCAACGCATCCACATGCAAACAGATCCTCTTCTAAACCCTATACTAAACATCATAATAAGATGAGCGGTGGCACTACTATTATCAACTATACAATAGATGTATTACGCACTAAGCACGTTCTGAATACCTGATCACAGGCGCCCGTCAAATTTTTGCTGTACAACTCTTACACGTGCTTGCTGCTCAGCCGATAACGTCCGTGATTCAAGAAATCGATACGCACGCCGAACAATTAAAAAAGAGCGATGCTCCAGCAACGAAACCACCTCATTGACCACAAACTTCGCTCGCTGCTCATCCGCCTCAAACCACTGAAGCGCCAGATGAATCAAGGCATAATCATTCATATCGGCAACCGACGCCGCCAGCTGCTCATAAAACGAATCAGACAAAATCTTGTCACTCTGCATCAACTCAGAGAATACAAGCCGCTGCATTGATTTCGATTCTGATGAAAACAGACGACCCAATAACCGGCTATATGCCTCCGCTCCAAGTTGCGATGCGTATGCCAAGCCCTCCTCATGCATCGCACGCTCCCCCTCCAACATCCAGTCGGCAACTCGCTGCTGTGTCTCCGCATCCTCTACCCGTTGCAACCTCCAAGCCTGCAAGGCAAACAGTCGGGCATCCGCATCCGTTGATTCCACCAGTCCCGCCAACTGCTTACGCTGCATCTGCTGCGCACTGACCTCCCGAATACGATCGCGCATCTCCCCCTGCGCCCAATGCCAAAGCGTAAAGCAGGTATACACCGCTCCCACCACCGTCGCCTCTTTATCGGTAACGACCGTTGCAGCAGATACGCCATCCGCCTGAGCCAACAACGCATCAGCCGGATGCACAATATGATCGGGATGCACCGTACCCAATCGAGCAGCTGGATCCTTCAAAATACGCAACAACTTCGCATAATCCGCTTCCGAAAACGGTTCATGGCCCTGCTTCGTCAACGCATCACCCGGCTCTAGCGCATACGATCTAAAATCTCCCCGAAAATTCCAAGCGAGCGTCACCGGAACAATCTCACAAACACCATCTCCACAGATAACTGAATCGACCGTAACATCAAAACCCTCAATCCAGCCATCACCCGTCTGGTGCATTACCAGTTCCGCACCCACCAACCCTGTCTTAACCGACGGATGCTGCACCTGCACCGGAAAAACAACCTGCTCTGCCGCACACGTGAGCGCTATCAACTGGATGAACCCCATCCATCGATAGATACAGCGCTGTTTACCCTGTCTACTCATGATAACATCTCACTTCATAGATACGTGCAGATGGGTCTCCGTTGTTCGCGCCTACACCCTTGAATCGGTTCCCGAAAAATAAAAACCCTTCCTACAAAAATTTATGCAAAAGATGAATGGCAACAGAGGTTCTGATGAAAGATAATGTCATAATGAAAATGTACATACTTCTTCAGCTCATACTCCTAAGTTACGCGAACCAACTTTTTGCCACAGGGCAGCCCGTCACTCCTACTCAACCCAACATCATATTCATTTTGACCGACGATCAGCGCTGGGACTCGGTTGGATTCATGGGGCAAAAAATTGGAAAAACACCCCATCTTGATCAGCTTGCCCAACAAGGCACTGTCTTTGAAAACGCATTTGTTACCTCCGCTATCTGCACCCCCAGTCGCGCAAGCTACATGCTCGGACAATTTGAACGCAAACACGGCGTTAATTTTAATTCAGGCACCGCTATGGCAGCCGATGCCTGGAGCCACTCCTATCCCGCTCTACTCAAAAAAGCAGGCTACACAACCGCATACATCGGAAAAAACCATCTACCGATCGGCGATAAAGGATACCGCACCGGCCTCATGGAAAACACTTTTGACTACTGGTATGCCGGCCACAACCACATCAGCTTCTACTCCAAAGACTATCACCAGATCTTTGATAACGCAGCGCAAGACACTCAAGCCGAAATTATAGCCGAAGGAACACGCGCTTTTCTCGACCCCACTTCCAACACCGCCTTTTACAAAAACGCCCTCTCTTTTTTGCAAAAACGCGACCCACAAAAACCTTTCTGTCTCTCCATCTGTTTCAACTTACCTCACGGTTTCAGTACCGGCAAAATGCAACAACGACCGACTGACGACGAGCTATACCGCACCCATTACCGAGACCAACTCGAGACACTTCCTCTCCCTCCGCACTATGTCGCTGATGCTGATCTGGGCCAGACGAAACTTCCCCTCGATGTTCTTCATCAGGATCTTCGGCAGGCCGGCTACAACTGGGTCAACAACGAGCACGACCTTCGGGAACGGATGATACGTATCCTACAAGCCGTTACCGGAATTGACCGGATGATCGGTAACCTGCGCGAAACACTTGAAGCAAGCGGTTCTGCGAACAATACCGTTATCATCTTTAGCTCCGACCACGGACTACAACATGGCGAGTTCGGCTTAGGCGGTAAAGCCCTCTGTTACGACACTTGCCTACGCGTTCCCATGCTCATCTATGACCCTCGTCAAACCGGAGGACACCGCTCCGACCACCTCGTTCAATCCATTGATGTAGCACCCACCATTCTGGAACTTGCGGGCATTCCCCCCACCGATTCCATGCAAGGAAAATCGCTCATGCCACTAGTCCGCCGCGAAAACATTGCCTGGAGAGAAGCCGCTTTCGGCGAAAACCTCTGGTCTACCATCTTCGGGAATCCTCGCATTGAAACCGTACGAACAAAAGAGTTTCGCTACATACGCTATTTCAAAAATGAAAACCGGGCAAAACGACAACGCACACCCGACCACATGCTCTATAGCGTCACAGAGGAAACCGCTCAACAATACGCCCACTCTCTTACCGCCACCATCTACGGAGAAGCTCCCGTTTACGAAGAGCTCTATCACACTGCCCTCGATCCATACGAAGCCGTCAACCTCGTCCATGATGCATCTCACCGCTCCATTCTCAACAATCTAAGAAGTAAATGCGATCAGCTGGTTCGCTTTGCCAAAGGGTCACCTGAAGTCCCACCCGAAACAGTTCGTATTGATCACGCCTTTAACAAAAAGAACTACCGAAAAAAATAGTTTCCAAAACAGAGAACGCAAGGAAGTCTGCCCGATGAAAACCATAGTTACACTGCTACTAATTAGCACCACCTCCGTATTCGCACTATCACAACCTGCTGAAACAACCCCAAAACCTAATGTAGTGCTCATTCTAGCCGACGACCTTGGACTCGGAGATATCAGTTTTCACGTCCGCACTATCCAAAAAAAAGAAGCCGTTGTGGACACGCCCACGCTCGATGCTTTGGCACAGCAAAGCCTCTGGTTTACCGACGGTCACTCCGCAACCGCCCTCTGCTCCCCCACCCGCTACTGTGTCATGAGTGGCAATAGCAACTACCGCTCCCATGCACCCTGGGGCGTCTGGGGCACCTTCCGCGAATCCGCATTTCGCCGCGGAGATGCCACCATTGGAACCGTACTCCGCGATGCAGGCTATCAAACGGGCTTCATTGGAAAATGGCACTTAGGCGGCGATTTCCGTGACACAAAAACCGGGGAAATTTTCCGAGAAAAATCGCGAGGCAATCCCGAGGCAACGGTGGATGTCACTCAATTTATTGACCGTGGCCCGCGCTTCTGCGGATTTGATTATGACTTCACCCTACCCTGCGGCATCCAGGGCCCCATATACGTCTGTTACGAAAACGAAACATGGTTCCCCCTGCACACCGACTCTAAAATCATTTATCTCACCAAAGAACGTGCCATCCATGCCAAAGACATTTCCGACAAAGGGCCCGGACTAGGCGATACCCACTGGCATACCGAAAAAATCGGCGATCTTATCTCACAAAAAGCTGTCGATTTTATTCATCGCTCTGCTCAAAACGATAAACCCTTCTTTCTATACTACTGCTCCCCCATGGTGCACATCCCCCACTGCCCGCCCGAAACGTTTGACGGAAATCCTGTTAAAAACCAAACTCCCTCGTTACACACCGACATGGTCGTCGAACTAGATTTACAGATCAAACGTATAGTCGATGCGTTACAAGCCACTGGCCAGTTTGACAACACCCTATTCATCGTGACATCCGACAACGGAGGACTCCGTAATCACCGCGCTGCCACCGCCGCAGGACACCACTCAAGTGGCGGCTGGAACGGGTCAAAAAATTCACCGCTAGAAGGTGGGCACCGCGTACCCTTCTTTGCTCTCTGGCCCGGCTATATTAAACCCGGCATCACCCACGAGCCCGCCGTCAACTCAGACATGATTGCCACTTTTGCCGCGCTCACAGGAACTCAACTTCAAAAAGGGCAGGCACTTGACTCAAACAATCTCCTGCCACTTATGCTTGGCAACACCACCGCTTATCACAGCCGCAAACAACTACTCCTTCAGGCTGGCAGTCAACACGAACTCATCTATCGTAAAGATCCCTGGAAGCTGATTATTCAGTCCAACCATGCCGTGACAAAATTTGAACCTAAGGCGCTATTCAACCTAGCAACAAACCCCCAAGAAGATCCGGCAGACAACCTCATCGCTCACCCCGATCACGCCACTCGTGCAACCGCTCTTTTTAATGAGTATATGCATATCCGAACAAACGGAATTGTCACACTACCGCACGGACGCTAATCAAACTCAATACGAAATGCGATAGCTGCTGCGCAGGGCGCATCGCCTGCTACTTGGATATGCAAACACTCCGACGTCTGCTTCCATGTAATCGCATTAGAACCGCTAATCAATTCGACCGAACGAATCGAACGCTCCAGCTCCGGTGCACCCTGCCGCAACGTCTCCACCGTAAACACGCCATCCTCCGGCCAACCTAACGCAGTGGCATACAACGTATCGCCGTTTACCGTGAAACGGATATCCTCATAACCAGCATCTTTATTTTTCTTCTCTGAATGATGCCCCTGATTTACTTTGGTAGGTCCTTCTCCATACACAAGCCAAGGACGTGTGTCATACACCGCTTCGCCATTCACCGATAACCACGCACCAATCTCCTCCAGAATAGTCACGGCTTCCTCCGGAATTGAACCATCCGCCCGCGGACCAATGTTTAAGAGTAAACATCCATTCTTACTGACAATATCAATCAAATCGTCGATCAAATAATCGGGGCTCTTATACTGCTCGTTCTCAATATATCCCCACGAAATCTTTCCAACAGACGTATCCGTTTGCCAGGGAAACTCATATATATCGACTGCAACTTACACACCCGCGAAATTCAAAACGGCAAAGAGATCTGGCGCCGCCCAGAGCAGTGCCCCGAAATTTGTGAAAACCACTACGAAGCCCCCTTCGATCCACGCGACGGATTCCACATCTATGCCTGTGAAAACACCCCCGAAAAAATCACCTGGTTCATCGACGGAATAGCCGTTGCCTCCGTCACCAACCACAACTGGCACCTGCCCATGACCGTCACGCTCAATCTAGAGCCGCGCCCCCCGCTCATTCGCTGGGGCAAGCCCGGCGAAGAAGATCGGGTACCCGTTCGCCGCGCCTCCAAATCAAAAGGCTTTCCCATCACTGCAGAAGTCGACTACATACGCGTATGGCGACATATAGAAAAATAACTGATTCGATGTACCATTAGATAACACTCTTACCGTGTACATCTATTCATCAGCCGGAATCAACGCTTCCAACAACTCAGCTCGCCAAGCCCCAACATCGAGATCATAGGCACCGAAACCCGAACAGAATTCCCAATAGTTCCATGAGAAGCCCCGTTTCTCCATTTCTCGGCAAAGGAACTCTGTCCAACGCACTCGCGATGCCATATCCGCTTTGCTATAGGCTCCAAACTCCCCGACATTAATCGGTATGTTATGCTCTTTTGACCAGCGCGCAGCCTCGTCCAAACCGGCCAATAACTTATCCTGCTCTTCATCCGACCCCATCCAAGACGTGCCAATAGGAATCGTTTTCTCCACCCAACTGGCTCCCTGATGTGTAAATCTGAACGGCTCATAAAAATGAACCGAAGCAATCAGATTCCGATCCCGGCTTGGCAACTCAAGGTTTTTTAGAAAATGAATTCGATTCCAGCCCAACGGAGCCACAAAAATAATACGTTCTGGATTTGTTTTACGGATCAATTGAATCGCATCGTTCTGCACGCGGTTCCAAACATCTTGTGTAACATTTCCAACCGGCTCATTAAGCACTTCAAAACAGAGTGCTCGCGGCGCGTTTCTATACCGAACAGCGAGCTGCTCCCAAAGTCGTAACAGCCGCTCCGCATGCTCACTAGGCTCCACCATGAACTCTTGGTAGTGATGAATATTCAGAATCACGATCAGCTCACGCTTAATCGCCTCTTCAATGATCGTGTCAATTCGTTTTACAAACTGCGGATCAATCGTATACGGCGCCTCTTCAGCAGCATAATCAGACCAGCGAACCGGTATACGAACCGACGTAAACCCAGCTTTTTTGATGATATCAAAATACGCCACATCAAAGCGTTCCCACGCCCTTTGCCGCGGCGCTTCAAACATATTGCCCAGATTAATGCCCCGTCCCAGACGCTCATTCATCGTAAATGCATTCCATGTTTCACCTGACGAATTGATTACCGTCAGTAGCCCAAATAATACCAGTAGACTCCGTTTCATTATAATTTCTTTGCTAACCATAAGCGCTCATTTTACCTGACTCTGTGTAAACGCGCCCTATATTTGATTAAAAATCAAACGCACGGCAAGGACTTCGTATTTATACTCCAATAATGTCTCGTATTTTATATCAGAATACGTGATTTTTTTGCATTAAATTTTTAGCAAAGGATATTCTCTCATGTTTCCAGTTTCAATGCGCGAAGAGCTTAGTCAGTCTGGTGTCGTAGCCGGTTTTGCCATCGAAAACACAGCGCATGCCATCCCACTGGCAAGAGCGCTTCACGATGGTGGTATTACAACCATCGAACTGATGCTTCGAACCGAAGCCGGGTTGGAAGCCGTCCGCGCGATTGCCCGCGATGTACCCGAAATCCTACTAGGTGTCGGCACAATCCTCACGCCCGATCAAGCCCGGCAAGTCAAAGAAGCCGGGGCTGACTTCGGTGTCTCCCCCGGGCTCAATCCAGCCGTTATTCAAGCGGCACAACAAGCCGAACTACCCTTCGCTCCCGGCATCTGCACCCCCTCCGAACTCGAACAAGCGATTGCGCTCGGCTGCCATCTTGTAAAATTTTTCCCTGCCGAACCCAGCGGAGGTCTTGCCTACCTCAAAAGCATGGCAGCACCGTATCGCCATCTCAATATCCACTACTTTCCCCTCGGTGGCATCAACGAAAACAACATGCACGCTTACATTCAGGAGCCCAACGTACCCACCGTAGGCGGCTCATGGATCGTCAAACAAGAGCTCGTGGAACAAGAAGACTGGGCAGCTATCACCGCACGCGCTAAGCATGTGATCGAACAACTTAATCAAGGAGCATAAGAATGAGCAAAGCGGTTGTAACATTTGGAGAAATCATGGGACGCATGGCGACACCCGACCACCTTCGGCTTAGACAAGCCCGCAGTCTCGACATTACCTACGCCGGCGCCGAAGCCAGTGTAGCAGCCTCTGTTTGCAACTATGGCGGAAACGCTCGCTACGTCACAGCACTCCCCCATCATGCACTCGCCGAAGCCGCCATGGACAGCGTACGCGCCGTCGGCATCGACACACAATTTATCGTGCGAACCGATCATGGACGACTAGGTCTTTACTTTCTCGAGACCGGCGCCAACCAACGGCCTAGCAAAGTCGTTTACGACCGCGCCGACTCCGCTGTGTCGCTGACTCCCGCCAATGCCTACAACTGGGAAGCCATTTTTAAAGGAGCCCAATGGCTTCATCTCAGCGGCATCACACCCGCCCTCTCCAAGACAGCTGCCGATGCCACGCTTGAAGCAGCCCAGCAAGCAAAAGCCGCCGGTTGCGCCGTCTCCATCGATTTAAACTACCGCAACAAACTCTGGAACTGGGATCCCAGCCTCGAAAGACGCGCCCTCGCACAAAAAACGATGCGCGAAATACTGCCCTTCGTCGATGTCGTCATTGCCAACGAAGAGGACTGCCACGATGTTCTCGGCATTCAGGCCGGTGAAACGGATGTTCATGCCGGCGAACTCGACACCGCCCGCTATCCCGATGTGGCTCGCCAAGTGACTGCTCAATTTCCCAATGTCACCCATGTCGCCATCACCCTGCGCGAAAGTTACTCCGCCAACCACAACAACTGGGGTGCTATGCTCTATGATGTCGCCTCTGACACGCCGCACTTCGCTCCGCTTAACAACGAAGACAATTATCAGCCCTATCCAATTAAAAATATTGTCGACCGCGTTGGTGGCGGCGACTCATTTGCCGGAGGACTAATCTTTTCACTCATTACTCCTGAACTCGCCGCGCCAGAAACCGCTATTCGCTACGCCGTCGCAGCCTCCTGCCTCAAACACTCCATTAAAGGCGACTTCAACTTCTCCACCCGCGCCGAAGTTGAAGCCCTCATGGGTGGCAGTACCTCCGGCCGCGTTGTTCGATAATCACCTTGGATTCGTAGAAAGCCTAAAACCAACCGGATAACGTCCTTTAAAGTGATTCTGGATCCGCACCATGTTCCGCTGGCCACTCCGCCAACGGGAGCCCTAATCCTTCACGAGTTTGCCACTCCTTCGTTTCCGAGCCATCTTCCCGCAGGATATAGGCATAGAAGGCACTCATGGATTCATCCGAGCCGGTAAAGACCGAATCGAGTTTGGCTTCACCCTTTTTTAGCTTAACGCGGAAGGTAACCTCCCTTGCGTCTGCTACCACCTCTTGCTCCAAGGTCTGCCCCTGCACCGTTAACTTCACTTTATCAACATCGTAACTCACGCCAATATATGGATCATTGATAGCCCTATCCGCCTCTGCCGGCCAACGGCGTAATGAAATCTGATACCATCCATCGGCCTCTACATCGACCGCCCAGAATCCGTGCGGTGAGCCATAGCGTCCGGTAGCAGGATCCACAATCTGTTTCTGATTCCAAAGAGAACTACCAAGCCAATCATGCGCCGTCAGACAGACCGGGTTTTGGTGTTCCGAGCCGACCTTCATACGGCTTATCAGTTCATGCTCTGGAGAAACATCTGCCCAGAATGCTTCATAGTCCGCCAGTAGTGTTGCCAGCACGTTGGGGTGCGCCTTTGCCACATCTCTCTGCTGTCCGCTGTCCACCGACATGTCGAACAGCTGCAGATCCGTGCCGTCTTCAGTCCCAACCAGCCGCCACTGATCACTCATCATCGCAAAGTTGCGGTACTTCACCGGATCTACAAGCCGCTGATTCTCAACCACTAGACGCCGCTTCGGCCATAACGCACCGTCACCCCGCAAGAGGGGAACAAGGCTCTTGCCATCCAATTCTACTTGCACCGATGCCAGCCCACATAACTCTATGAAAGTCGGCAGTATATCGACATGCGCTGTAACACGGTCGATATCCACCGCTCGATCCAACCCACCTGCCGGCCAACGCATAAGCCAAGGCACCCGATGCCCGCCCTCATAGTGACTTCCTTTTCCTCCGCGCAACCCTGCATTAAACAATTGTATAGACTGACGAATTACGGTCCCATTATCAGAAGAAAAAACCAGGATAGTATTCTCTTCAAGCTCATGCTTCCGCAAAAAATCCTGCAACTTACCGAAATTATCATCTATGTTTTCGATCATGCCATAATAGGCAATCATATCCTCGGTGAGTGTAACACCCCTCTCTTTTGCCCGCTCCATTACGCGCGTTTTACTAGCTGTAGGCGCATAAAAAGGTCCGTGCGGAGCATTCGGTGTGATGAGCGCGAAGAAAGGACGCCGCTGCTTTACGGACTGCTCCATAAACTTCATCGCTTCCGCAAAAAAAACATCGGTACAGAATCCTTTAAAAGCCGCCATTTTTCCATTTACCGAATAGGTATCATCAAAATAGTCGTTACCCCAATAGTCCGGCGTCTGCCCTACTCCGCCAGCCCCATGAACCACCGTCTGTTGAAAACCGCGATCTTCTGGGCGGTAGGGATAAACGTCTCCCAAATGCCACTTTCCAAAGAGCCCCGTTGCATAGCCCGCATTGGAAAAAATATCCGCCATCGTAACTTCCCGCTGGCGAAGCAGGTTTCGCCCCATAACCGTATGCCATACGCCGTTTCGAGCGGAATAACGCCCTGTCATCAAGGCACTCCGAGTCGGTGCACAGGTAGGGTCAACATGAAAATTAGTCAGTCGAATTCCACTCTCATACAGCCTATCAACGGCCGGAGTCTCTAACAACGGATGTCCCACACAACTCATGTTAGGATAGCCCTGATCATCGGTCATCACGATGATGACATTTGGCGACTGACTAGCGAACGAAAAAGAGACGAACATGCCCCACAAAGCTAAAACATGTACAACTATTTTCATCAGCCATCCTCACCCGTAAAACACATCAATATATTTTTCACCATCAAATCCAGAAGTCCCAATGGCGAATTTATATTCCCCCGCCACTTTAAACAAAAGGTTTACAAATAAATATGAGCAATTAAACATAACCAATTGATATTAACTGAGATAACTATAGCGAATTCATATTGAACTCGCTTCATAACATTAATGGTCGGAGTGACAAGATTTGAACTTGCGACCTCTACCACCCCAAGGTAGCGCTCTAGCCAGACTGAGCTACACCCCGACCCTAAAATCGAAACAGGCGCAGAACCTAGCACGACCCTCCTCCTCCGTCAACGCAACCCACACCAAAAAGAGAACGCCTTTTTCTTTTCAACACGCCGCACTCAGCTATGATGCCCAACCATGAATTCCATACCCAGTATACCCGAATCAGATCAGGAAAAATACTCCTCTGCCATCTCCCTCTCCGACATGGAAATTTTCATCTTCCCAGAGCTACTCTACAGCCTTGTATATGCCAACATAATGTCCCCTCGCATCTGGGCATGGAAAGAAGATCCCTGGTTCGCAAAACTCGACACCATGAAACCCTACAAAAAGATACAGCGCCTCAAACAATTCATCATAGACCACTACGAATTTAACCTCGACCTAGACACCTGGGGCCTCACCACAAAAGACGAAGAGCTTAAACGCTTTGCACCCTTCATCGACGAAGAGACGCTCAGCCGTTCCAACGCCCTCTTCGGCTACGAAGGCGACAAGCACTACTTTACCCTCGATATCCGCAAACACTTCGGCCTCGATAAATATACATCCAACACCATCCCCTACTGGAAAACCGAAACCGTTGAAGCGATGGACGCGTTTCAATTCAAAGAGAATTATCGCGTAGGTGCCGGAGAGTGCGTCTCCCTCTCCACGCTATATGCCGCTGCGCTATACATCATCTGCGATATTCCCTTAGAAGATATTTTCCTGATTGCCACACCCCTCCACTCACAAAACTTCATCCTCGTTAACGACGGCGTTCTCACTAATAACCGCCGACTGGTCACCAAAAACATGTGGTTCAACGGAACCGACCTCACCGGCAAGGCGCAGCGTGCTCTACGCAACGAAGAGGTAACCATCGTCGCCAACAACCTAGGTCACATTCATACCTTCTACCCCGACGCCACCCTTCCCCCTGACCAGTTTCAGCGTTTCAAATCCAACCTCAGCAATTTTACCACCACCGAAATCACCTTCGAAATCCTTGCCAACTTCCTTCGTGAGCGATCTGAATTTCAACCCTGTTTCCAGATCAAATATCTACGTCACGGCAAACCCCAATACCTCCCTGCCGAACGCGCCTACGCCTACGAACACGGCAGTCCCTACAAAGTCTCCGAAAACGCCACATGCGATAAACTACTCGATCAAATTGATGAGCTCGACTTCTATACCGAACCCATCGAAAAGCGGATTCAACTCACCAAACTAGCAGACTATCTCAAAAACAACCCCATCTCTCATATCGACAAGCAGAACCTCAAAGATCTCGCCGGAAAAATAGACTGTTGTCCTGACATTCTCACCAACATGAGCGTCATCGAATCTCTCATCGATTTCGTTCACCTCAAACCCCGTCTGCCCAATGCTGAAGAAAAAAACTACACCACCCCACCGGCCGTTCCCATTCAGCCCGGGATGAGCCGCGATCAAATCCATACCGTTCTTTTAGAGATGCGCGACCAAAATCCTGTTGCCGACCTCGCCTTCTATGCCGCACGCGATCTCAGCACCACTCACTGGCAACCCTTCCTTACCGCCGCTCTAAAGCGCAACCCTGTCATCATCGGAGCCACTAAAGAACTCGACGAACAAAGCCTCATCCAACTGCTTCTATCCCTCCCCAATCACTCAATATACGATGGGCCCCGCGTTGCCCAACCCGACGAAGTTTGGAACTACCAACGCGGCGACGGCCTCGAACGCGCCATCGCTCTCGCCACCTATCTACGAGCCCGCCATCCGGCGCAAGAGATGAAGTTGACCGTTACACCCGATTCCGCAACTCTACAGATCGGTGAGACTGTTCATACCTTTCCTTCTCAAAAAGGACTCCAACACGAGATCACATTATGATCCGTCTGCTGCTCATTCTCATAATACTTCCACTCATCTCATCCGCCACGGAGATATGGGCCTACCTCATGCAAGGAGAAGAAGCCCTTTTCCCTGCAGATTCCGGCATCACCGATATCGCTCACTTCAGCGCCTCTGTTCAGGCAGACGGATCGCTCAAAAACAAACTGGAAACACCACCTATCTTACCCAATGCCCCTGCCGATGCGCGGCGCCACCTCGTTATCACTGCGCCTTGGAATCCCGATCTCTATCACCACTACCTCGACCCTGATCTCCCCTTCCGCCAACGTATCATTGATAACATTGTTGAACACAGCCAACCTTATCATGGTGTTCAGATCGACTTTGAAGGCATCGCCGAACGCGATGGAACCGCCTTTCTCAACTTTCTTATCCAGCTCAAAAAAGCACTACCCCACGATAAAATTTTCAGTGTCGCTGTGATGGCACGTTGGAAAGAACACAAAATCAAGCACCCGCGTGATGCCAACGACTACCCGCTCATCGGACGCATCGCCGACCGCGTCATCATCATGGCCTACGACGAACACTACCGCACTGGCTCCCCAGGTCCCATTGCTTCCCTCGACTGGTGCCAGCCAATTTTTGAATACGCCCTCGCCACCATTCCCCCATCAAAAATCATCATGGGCATTCCCCTCTATGGTCGAGCCTGGCAACCCCACACACTCGCCAAAGCCTATAAAAACCGAGAGCTTCAACAGGAACTCCAATCCCGTTCTCTCTCCACGCAACCCAGCCCCACGAACGGCGGACAATTCAGCTTCACCGAAACCGTTACCATTCAGGTGCACCACGAAACCCTCGAATCGATACAGGCCAAGCAACAGCTCTATCTCAGCCAACCCATCGGCGGCACCGCCTACTGGCGCATCGGACAAGAACCAGAACTCTTCCTGTTTAACTGATTTGAATTATTTTCGAATCATCACGGTATAGGCCTCTAAACGAACCTTAAAATCAGATAAATCTGTCACACCGAAGATTTGATTAATTTGTTTTTCTAAATTGGAAATAATTTGCGCTCTTTTTGAAAGAGTGATTAGTGGTCCATCCGTGGGTAATTTTAACGCTCTCTTATATTTGTCCAAATAGGATTTACAGGACACCTCCAGAGCTTCTTTCAGCTTCGTCTCTACTGCAGTAGCATCAGAATCCATATAATAGACTCCAAGAGCAGGATCATAGACCAAAATTGATTCATCCGAAATTCGCTGCAGGAATAAAATATGGCCTTTATTAGAACCAACTACATTATCGCCCGCCTCAATTAAAAATTCGAATCTAATCCGACCAATCTCACCCACATTCATCTCTTTCAAAAAATCTTTTGCCGTGGAGATATCATTTATTTCGGATCGCAAAAAAAGCAAATCAAACTGGCTCTTCTCAATCTCAATCGACATAATGTTTTCGTAGGAATTATCTGAAAACCATCTAAAACCCAATCTGCGAATGACCGATTTCGTTTGCTGACTAACCTCTTCACCGTTAATCAAAACACTCTTGCCATCAAGCACCCAAGCAAAAACATGATCAGCCGTAGGTCGTCCACCACGTGCTCGGACAACTGCTGATTTCGACGATACAGCTCGAGCAACGGATGTGTCTATCGGCAACCCCTCCTCACCAAGGAAATAATCCAATGAGAGTGTAGCATCGCCACATAAATAATCTAAACAATCAAGATATTAATAAACAAAAAAGAGCCTTATAAAAAGGCTCTTTCATCACACAGAATAACTGAAACGAAACACTATCCGTTCAATTCAGCCTGCAACTCCGCATCCGATGCCAGCACATCGGCCGCCATCTTCTTCTTATAAGCAACCAGCTTACGGCGCAGTGTAGCGTCTGCTGTACCCAGAATCTGAACTGCCAAAATAGCCGCATTAATCGCACCGGCCTTGCCGATTGCCACTGTTGCCACGGGCACACCTTTCGGCATCTGCACCGTTGAAAGCAACGAATCTAAGCCATCCAACGCCCAACCCATTGCCGGAATACCAATCACTGGCAAGGTTGTATGACCCGCCAGAACACCGCACAAATGTGCCGCGCCACCCGCCGCGCCAATAATCACTTTATACCCGCTCTTTGCCGCACCCTCTGCAAACGCCGTCGCTTCGTGCGGCGTACGATGTGCCGACATTACCTTGACTGTACTCTCCACGCCAAACTCCTTGAGCGTCTTCACTGTATGCTCAAGCGTTGTCCAATCCGTCTTACTTCCCATCACAATTGCAACGGTAGGTTTTTTAGCTGCCATTCTTCATTCTCCTTAGTTCTCTATGTCCAATATCATTTCGATAAAAAGCCTCGGTATAACTAATCGTCTCCACCGCAATATACGCCTTCGAGAGCGCATCCTCCAAATCATCTCCCACCGAAGTAATGCCCAGCACACGCCCTCCCGCCGTCACCACCTCATCCCCTTCCAGTGCCGTACCCGCATGAAACACCACCGTATCCTCCACCTGATTCGCCAACTCGATGTTCCCAATAGGATTTCCTTTGGCATACGCACCCGGATATCCACCCGCCACCATCACAACACATGCACTCGGTTCGGGTACCCATTCCACCAACTCCTGCCGCAATGTCCCATCCACTACTGCCTCCATCGCCGGCAGCATATCGCCCTTCCAGCGCGCCATCACCGCCTGCGTTTCCGGATCGCCAAACCGGCAATTAAACTCCACCACCGAAGGCTGATCATCCTCAATCATCAAGCCTGCATACAACACACCCTTATAGGTAATCCCCCGACGTTTCAACTCTGCCAGCGTCGGCTCATACACCTCCCGAATCACCTTTTCTCGAACATCCTCATTCACAATCGACGCCGGAGAGTACGCCCCCATTCCCCCCGTATTCGGCCCCTCATCCTTCTCGAAAATCCGCTTATGATCCTGCGAAGAGGCCAGCAATACAATATGCTCCCCATCAATCAACGCC
The DNA here is from genome assembly GCA_964014015.1 of uncultured Kiritimatiellaceae bacterium. Taxonomy (GTDB): domain Bacteria; phylum Verrucomicrobiota; class Kiritimatiellia; order Kiritimatiellales; family Pontiellaceae; genus Pontiella. Next base: position 1,282 of record CAXGYR010000007.1, on the reverse strand, counting down.
AAAATCGACGCCTCCTCCCCCTGCAGAAAATCCTCAATAACAACGCGCGCGCCGGCCGACCCAAATGCATTTTCCTCCAACGCATCCCGAATAGCTGTTTCCGCCTGCTCTACCGTCTCCGCAACCGTCACGCCTTTGCCCGCCGCTAATCCATCCGCTTTCACCACAATCGGTGCACCCCGCTTCCGCACATAAGCACACGCTGCTTCCACCTCCGTAAAACTAGCATACGCCGCCGTCGGAACCCCCGCCGCCGCCATCACCTCTTTCGCAAACTCCTTACTCCCCTCCAACTCCGCCGCCGCCCGGTTTGGTCCAAACACCCGAATCCCCTCCGCCTCCAAAAGATCTGTTAACCCATCACACAGCGGCGCTTCCGGTCCAATCACCACCAAGTCCGGCCGCTCCGCCACGCACCAATCCCGCAACCCCGCCACATCCGTTGCCGCAATCGCTACATTCCAGCCCAGCTCAGCCGTACCCGCATTTCCCGGAGCGCAGTACAATTCCGGCTCCGCAGAATCCTGCGCCAACTTCCACGCCAACGCATGCTCACGTCCCCCACTGCCCACAACCAAAATTTTCATTTCAAAAACTCCTCTATCCAAAACATGATAATACGCATCCCTAACCTCCATGAAAACCACAATCTTCTCAACAGCTCAAAATTCAACCTTTTACCTGTTTCAGCGCCCATCAATCCGCTATCCCTACACCTACATGAAAACCGACCTTTTCGATTACCACCTACCTGAATCCCTCATCGCACAACATCCCACCCAGCAGCGCGATCACTCCCGCATGCTCGTTCTTCACCGCAACAACGGCTCGCTCGAGCACCGCACCATACGTGACCTCTCCGAATATCTCTCCCCGCCCGACTGCCTCGTTCTCAACAACACCCAGGTCATCCCCGCCCGTCTTTTCGGACAAAAAACAACTGGTGGAAAAATCGAACTCCTACTACTCCACGAAGAAAAACCCCACCATTGGCGCGTACTCCTCAAAGCCTCCCGCCGCCCCGCCATCGGCAGTCGCATCACCCTATGTAACGGCGAAGCAAGTGCCACCCTAATCCAAGACGGCGAAAAAGGCGAAGCCCTCCTACAGATTGAAAGTAATCGTCCGCTACTCGAACTTCTCGATCAACACGGACTTCCGCCCCTGCCCCCCTACATCCGCCGTAAATCACCTGAAGACTATACCGAAGACCGCAGCCGCTACCAAACCGTCTACGCCAGTCAGCCAGATAGGAAGAGCGTCGTGTAGGGAAAGAGTGTAG
>CAXGYR010000006.1:0-44010 GCA_964014015.1 uncultured Kiritimatiellaceae bacterium | reverse complement strand
ACTATGTTGGCGGCATCTTGTCCGGTTGCCAAATAAAACCCTAACAACATATTGGCGACATGCGCATTTGCACTGCGTATTCCACCCGCCAGTAGCGTTCCGATAAGGTTTTTACGGACGTTCAGTTGCACCAACCGTTCCGGCGAGGTCTTCAAAAAGCGCCGGCACAACTTTTCTGAAACCGTCAACTCCGCCACGACATATTTGCCACGACCTAGAATACCGTTTACCGCTGTTGCTTTCTTGTCGGAACAGAAATTACCCGAAATAGATTCATACGACAGTGAAGGAAAACGCTCTAAGAGGTGATTCATTACCGCTTCCGCCGCCTGCGTACACATATTATGTCCCGCCGCATCACCGGTTCTAAACGCCAGCCGCAAAAAAAGTAGATTACCAGCTATTTGCGAATGAAGTTCGATTAGACTGACAAAACGACCCGTTGTTGCAGCCGCTTCTTTCAGTCCGGTATCATCTGCCTCAATCTGTTGCAATACACGGACGGCCTCCCCCGCGTCCGGTGCCTCCAGTAGAATCGAACGAGTCATTCGATCATCCACCAGCGTAATGGCAATTCCCTTTTCCGTATGCATCGAAACGCGTGCACCGCGATTCACCGACGGCCATAGCGGTGTCTCATACGTTGCCAACGGAACTTCAATCTCACCCTGAATCAACCCGCCGGAAACACGCATCGGCCCCACAAACTGCATCGGTATCTCTGCTGCATCCTTCATACGACCATCGAAACCCGAATTCAGCGCGTTGTCAAACGCAGAGCGAAATTGCTTGTCGCTTTTTCTCATGATTCATCTATAACCAAATCCTAATCGTTTTGTAATTGTAGCTAATGAGGAAAAAAAGGAAGCATAACGCACATGGAAAAGGTAAAGATTCTAGTGGTTGAAGATGAAGCCCCGATTCAGGAATTACTGCAATTCAATCTCGAACGAGTTAAATACAAAGTTAAAATAGCCGACTCCGGCGAAGAAGCGTTAAAACAGGCCACAAAATTCAATCCTGACTTAATTTTACTCGATATTATGTTGCCCGGAACTGACGGTCTCGAAGTTTGCAAAACCCTGAAATCTTCCTCAAAAACCGAAAATATACCTATTATCATGCTAACCGCACTATGCGAAGAAGCTGATGTTGTCACCGGCCTTGAGCTCGGTGCTGATGACTACATTACCAAACCTTTCAGCCCACGCGTGCTGTTAGCACGCGTAAAAGCCGCACTTCGCCGACCCAATTCAGCAGATGCCGATAAAACCGAAGAGTTAATTTCCATTCACAACATCATTATTGATCTCTCTCGTCACCGCGTCACCGTCGATAGCACAGAAATCACGCTGACACATACCGAATTCAAAGTGCTCAAACTGATGACCACACAACCCGGACGAGTCTTCACTCGCTACCAAATTGTAGATGCCGTCCACGGCGAAGATTATCCCGTAACCGATCGCTCCGTAGATGTACAGATTGTCGGACTCCGCAAAAAACTCGGAGAAGCCGGCAACTACATTGAGACCGTTCGAGGCATTGGATACCGGTTTAAAGAAGAAGAGGAAACGGAATAAAGCCTTCTCTACTTATTGCTGTTACAGCATAAAAAAATTTGTCTACACTACGCACTACCATGAAAAAGAAGAAAAAACTTTTTTGGTTTCTGCTGCCCTCCTACTGGATTTTAACCGCCGTAGCCATCATAGCTATTGCCATCTATGTGTTTCAATCGATGGCCAATCTCTACGAACAGACACTAGAAACCGATATCAAAACCCGTGCACTTCTCCTCTCCGACCGCATCTCCCCCCTGCTTGATGAAAATGAAGAAGCGAAAATCAACCAGCTTTGCCAACAGCAAGGCGAGAAAACATCTACCCGTTTTACAATTGTTTTGCCCGACGGACGCGTTATCGGAGACAGTAACGCCCTCCCCAGCGAAATGGAGAACCACGGTAATCGTATCGAAATACAGCAGGCACTCGGCGGCGAACTTGGAAAAGCCCGGCGAACCAGTCAAACGCTAGAGAGCGAACTACTCTACATCGCCGTCCCTCTGTATGACGCAACCGGAACGATTCGTTGTGCCGTTCGCGCCTCGCTACCCATCACCGCAATCCGTGAACAGTTACGGCCCATGACCACCCGCGTTATTTTTGCCACACTCATCACTGGGCTCATCGCCATGTACGTCTGCATTGTTGTGGTGCGCCGCATCACCCGCCCCCTTCAAACCATGAGCCAAGCCGCATTGAAATTTGCCGAAGGCGACCTTAACCATCGTGTACCCCAACAGGATGCGGATGAGCTCCAACATCTGTCCGAATCACTCAACCGCATGTCTAGCCAACTCAGCGACACGCTCACCACGATCAACGAGCAACGAAATGAACAGAATGCTGTTCTCTCCAGCATGGACGAAGGCGTGCTCGCGATTGATGCAGACAATCGTATCATCCACGCCAATCGTGTGGCGGGTGATATTCTAGGCATTAACCATCGCAAGGTAAAAAAAGCCTCCATTACCGACATCATAAACGATCCCAGCATGCTGGAATTTATGACCCAATTAACGGAAGATCAGCAACGCCGAACCCGTGAATTGGAGTTTCAACAAGATGAGCGAACTAAAATAATTCAAGCGAGTGGAAGAGCACTTTGGAACAGTTCTGACGATTCAATCGGCGCGCTAATTGTCATGCGCGATGTCACCCACCTGCGCCATCTCGAAAAAGTTAAAACAGACTTTGTCGCCAACGTATCCCATGAACTAAAAACACCGATCACCGCCATTCAGGGTTTTGTGGAAACCTTACTGAGTGACGAATGGAAACACACCAAAGCAGCCAGGCGGTTTCTCGAAATCATTCGCCAGCAATCCGGACGCCTCAACAACATTGTGGATGACCTGCTCACGCTTTCCCGCCTTGAACAGTCCGACACCAATATCATTCGAAAACCCCATCGCATTATAAAAGTGGTCGAAAACGCCATCAAAATTGTCCAGCTACAAGCCAACGATAAGAAAATCAAAGTTGAAACTGACATCTCTAAAAAACTCGAATGGTTCATCAACGCCCCGCTCATCGAACAAGCCTTGGTGAACCTCCTATCAAATGCTGTAAAATATTCTGATCCCGGCAAGAAAATTGTCATTCGAGTGGTTGAGGAAGAGAATCAGCTCATCATCAGCGTAATCGATAAAGGCTACGGTATGGACCAGAAGAATCTGGACCGGCTGTTTGAACGCTTCTACCGAATTGACTCCGGACGAAGCAGTAAACAGGGAGGAACCGGACTCGGCCTCTCCATCGTAAAACACATCGTTCAAACCCATCAAGGCGTCATTAATGTAGAGAGCGAAGAAGGCGTTGGCAGCACCTTTCACATCATATTACCCGCACCAGAAGAGTGAAAAAGTAGCCGACAAAATTTACCCCATATAATGGTACCAATTTGTGAAATTTGTGTTAGCTTGTGGACTTTTGCGGAGTTGATATGTTTGAAGCCTTCATGATAATTGGGTTTGCGCTGGCAGCCTATTCAGCCGTTGCCAACGACTCCATCCAGACTCTCGGCACGTTTTTAGCCTCTAATGCGAAACGCCCCTGGTGGCTGCTTTGGATATGGATCTCTGGTATTATGCTCGTCACCCTAATCGTTGGCTGGATGATCAATAGCGGCGACCCCGCATTTGGTCGTCTCTCCGCCTCTGGAAAAAACATACCCCATCCCAATGACCTCGGTCTGGTTTTTAGCTGGCTCTACGTCATACCACCCATCGTGCTGGTCCTGCTCACCCGCAGCGGTATTCCAGTGAGCACTACCCTACTGTTGCTCACCTCTTTTAAAGGTATCGTAGCTCAGCAACAGGGTAAAAATGCGACCGAAGCCGTCCAAATTTTTGAATCGATGATGAAAAAATCACTCGTTGGCTACGGCATTGCATTTCTTGTTGGCTTACTCGTTTTCATGCTCATCTTGCATATCGTTGAGCGAAGGGTTCAACAAGAGAGCGAAAGTGAGCAAAAACTACATCCCTACTGGACGGTTTTCCAATGGCTCTCCACCGGATTCCTCTGGTCTATGTGGCTTATCCAAGATTTGGCTAATATTTTTGTCTATCTACCCAGACAGCTCGGTTTCCTCGCCATGCTTACCTCCGTATTAGGAATGGTGGCCGTACAGGGCTACATCATCCGTAACAAGGGTGGTAAAATTCAGCGCGTGGTGACGAGTAAAACCAATACTCTCGACGTCCGCTCTGCCACGTTTATCGACTTTATATATGGCATTATCCTACTTTTCTTCAAAGTAGACTACATTCCCAATCTACTCGAATCCAACGGCATGAGCGCCCCCTGGCCCACCAATCTACCCATGAGCACCACCTGGATCTTTCTCGGACTGCTTGCCGGTCGTGAAATTGGGATTGCCCTCAAGCTTCGCCACAGAGGTAAAAAAAGAGTCGCTCAACTGGTGTTGAGCGACGCTGGAAAAGCTACGTTCGGCTCTTTGGTGGCGGTAGGTATCGCACTGCTGCTTCCCTACATCGCCACGCTTTTCTAATTCTCTTCAAACAACCATGTTGAGAGATAGCGCTCGCCGGTGTCACATACGATCGTCACGATCAACTTACCTTCGTTCTCGGGACGTTTAGCCTGTTCGACCGCTGCATACACATTACCGCCGGCTGAAATACCACACAGGATGCCTTCCTCTTTCGCCAACTGACGCGCCATCTCACCCGCCTGCTCGTGATCAATCTGCATCACTTCATCCACCAACTCAGTATCAAGGTTGCCCGGAATAAAGCCCGCACCGATTCCTTGAATCTTGTGAGGTCCTGGCTGTCCGCCCGAAATCACCGGCGAAGTGATTGGTTCAACGGCAACCGCCTTCAAACTCTCCTTCCGCGGTTTCAACGCCGATGCCACACCTGTAATCGTGCCGCCTGTTCCCACGCCCGCAACGAATATATCGACCGCTCCATCGGTATCTTCCCAGATTTCTTCTGCAGTAGTTGATTTGTGAACCGCCGGATTAGCCGGATTTTCAAACTGTTGGAGCATAATTGCATTCGGCGTCTCCGCCACCAGTTGTTCTGCCGCTGCAATCGCACCCGGCATACCCTTCTCTGCCGGTGTCAATACCAGCTCAGCGCCCAGCACTTTCAACAGCCGTCGCCGCTCTAAACTCATACTCTCCGGCATCGTCAGCACCAACTTCAATCCTTTCGCCGCCGCCGTAAACGCCAATGCAATACCGGTATTCCCGCTAGTCGGCTCCACCAACTTCGTATCCGGCTTAATCAAACCCTTAGCCTCAGCCGCCTCAATCATCGCCACACCAATCCGGTCTTTCACGCTGTAGAGCGGATTCCGAGATTCCAACTTCACCGCTACGTTCCCAGGCATTCCCTTAGTGATCCGATTTAACATCACCATGGGCGTGTGCCCCACTGTCTTTGTAATATCTGAATAAACAGGCATTTTGATCTCCTTTATATATTAAACATTATCGGCTCCACGTCGGTAAGCCTTGCATAATCATCAACTAATTTTTCTAACGAAATCCCCGTAAAATAAATCCGTAATTCCTGAAAGGCACCCTGCCAAATACCCTGCATCACTCGCTCATCTGAACGACTCTCCCCCTCCATCAGGGTCTCAATTCGATTAAAATCGCCCTCCGTTGCCGCCAACACATCATATAGTGAAATATCACCCGCACCTCTCGCCAACGTAAAACCGCCCCGCAATCCGCGTGTGCTCACGACCAAGCCCGCATTTTTTAAAGGAACAATAATCTGCTCAATATAGTCCGTCGAAATCCCTTCCTGCTCCGCGATACGTTTCTTCGGTACCGGACCATCCACCTGCAGGCGAGCGATACAATGCATGATACGCGCCGCATACCGTCCTTTAGTCGATAATTTCATAGCCCACTCACACCCCTGTTCGCTTTAAGTAATATGAGATATATAACGTAGAGAGCAAAAATCAAATATAAATTAGGTAAATCCCTACGTCTTTTATGTATTTTGAGCGCGCTCGTGCGTGCTTCGTAGCTGACCGCATGCTGCATTCACATCAATACCCTTCGACCAGCGCACGGTCGTATTGATACCCGTTTTCTCCAGCTCCCCCACAAAATGCTCTACTGTCTCCCGTCGCGACGTTTTTCCCTCATACTCCTCGATCTCACTCAACGGAATCAAATTCACCCGGCATGGAAAGCGCGACAACCGCGCCACCAACTCCCGGCAATCCCGCTCCGTATCATTCACGTCCCGAATCATCGTATATTCAAATGTGATTATCCGCTTTGTTTCCCGCGTATATCGCTCGCAACACGCAAGCAGTTCATCTATTGCCCACGTTGCATTCACCGGCATCAATGCATCTCGCACCGGATCAGACGGCGCATGCAGCGAAACCGAAAGTTCCACCTGCAACCCCTCTTTTGCCAACCGCTCAATACCTGGAATGACTCCGCACGTACTAATCGTGATCCGCCGTGCCCCCAATCCAATCCCATCAGGATCATTCAAAATACGAATCGCCCGCAACACCTCATCATAATTATCAAACGGCTCCCCAATGCCCATGAATACCACATTGGTCACCCGCTCCCCATACACCCGCTGCGCCGCCAAAAACTCCCCCACAATCTCCCCCGCCGCCAAATTCCGCTTCACCCCGTTCTGTCCGCTCGCACAAAAAACACAACCGAACATGCAGCCCACTTGGCTCGAAACACATACCGTGCGCCGCTCGTCCGCCGGAATCAACACCTCTTCAATCAACTCCCCATCCTGCAACCGACTCAAAATCTTTCGCGTGCCCGTGTTGGAAGAACTTACCTCCACCTCCGTCAACGGCATCAACAAAAAGGCATCCTCCAACGCTCCCCGTAGCCCCTTCGGCAGATTGCGCATCTCATCCCAGCTCGCCACCGGATTCCGATAGAGCCACTCCCAAATCTGCTTCGCTCGAAAGCCCGGTTCCCCCCGCTCCTTCAGCCATGCCTCCAGTTCCGACCGGTATAACCCATAGATAAAAGTCGATGATTCCATCAAGCCCGACGCTCACGGTAAAACCGAATCAAGGCATTCGTAGAACTATCATGCGCCAACTCACTCGCTGCCTGTAACTCTGGAAGAATCGCCTTTGCCAGTACTTTACCCAGCTCCACCCCCCACTGATCGAATGAATAGATATCCCAAATAATTCCCTGCACAAAAATTTTATGCTCATACAGCGCAATCAACTGACCCAGAACACTCGGCGTCAACTGCTCTGCCATCAGCGTATTGGTCGGACGGTTCCCCTCGAACACCTTATGCGGTAACAACTCCGCCTCAACGCCCTCTGCAACCAGCGCCTCCCGCGTCTTGCCAAAAGCCAACGCCTCCGTCTGCGCAAAAAAGTTTGCCATTAGCTTATCGTGATGATCTCCCATCGGATTGTGTGACCGACAAAATCCAATAAAATCACAGGGAATCAACCGCGTTCCTTGATGAATCAACTGATAAAACGCATGTTGCCCGTTCGTACCCGGTTCTCCCCAAATAATCGGTCCCGTCTGCCACTCCACCCGCTCACCCGAACGACTCACATACTTTCCGTTCGACTCCATATCCCCTTGCTGGAAGTAAGCCGCAAACCGATGCATATATTGATCATACGGTAAAATCGCATGCGACTCCGCTCCGAAAAAGTTGTGATACCAAATCCCCAACAACGCCAGTATAACCGGCATATTCTTCTTCAGCGGCGCCGTCCGAAAATGTACATCCATCGCATGATACCCCGCTAGCATTTCCCGAAAATGCTCCGGCCCAATCGAAAGCATCAACGGCAATCCAATCGCCGAGGGTAACGAGTAACGCCCACCGACCCAATCCCAGAACGCAAACATATTCGCCGGATCAATCCCAAAATCCGCCACGGCCTCCGCATTCGTCGAGAGCGCCACAAAATGCTTTGCTACCGCCGACTCATCACCTAACGCATCCAATAGCCATCTCCGCGCCGAATGCGCGTTCGTCATGGTCTCCTGCGTGGTAAACGTCTTCGACGCCACAATGAATAATGTCTCTTCCGCCACCGTCTCACGCAATACTTCTGCCAGCTGCGTAGCATCCACGTTTGATACAAAATGTGACTTCAACGCTCGATCCGCATACGGCTTCAACGCCTCACTCGCCATCACCGGCCCCAAATCAGACCCCCCAATACCAATGTTCACAATATGCCGAATCCGTTTACCCGTATGCCCTAACCATGCTCCCGAACGAACCTCCGTTGAAAACGTATCCATCTGGTCCAACACCGCATGCACGGCTGGCACCACATTTTCTCCATCCACCTCAACCACAGCCTCTCGCGGCGCCCGCAAAGCCGTATGCAGCACCGCACGCCCCTCCGTCGCGTTAATTTTCTCTCCCGAGAACATCGCCTCCACCCACTGCGGCAGCCCAACCTCTTCCGCCAACGCCACCAATTTTGAAACCGTCTCCTCCGAAATTCGATTTTTTGAATAATCCAGTAGCAGGTCCCCCGCTCGCAATGAAAACTGATCCGCTCGGCCCGGCTCCTCAAAAAGTGCCCGCAACGACACGCCACTCATCTCTTCTGCATGCGCCTCCAATGCTCCCCACGCAACCCGATCCGTCAACTTTTCGCTCATCGATACCTCCAAAAAAGAAGCGCAAACCTACTCTGTTCCCCTCTACATTCCAAAACAAAAGTAATGAACTCAACTGCAATGATGATTGTCTTTGATGGAATAACCACTATGTTTATCAATAAGAAGCAGGATCGCATGAAAAAACTACAAACAACTATAACCGTATTCCTCGTTCTACTCTTTGTCCAATCCCACCCTATTCATGCCGAAAAAACCCAACTCGACATCAACCGCATCAGCCGAACCGTCGCCTATACCTTACCGGTATTTCACCTCAACCAACTCCCTCTTGACACCCATATTTCGACCAACGCCTTCAACCGCTACCTCGAAACTCTCGATCCCGCCCGCAGCTACTTTCTCCAAAGCGACATCGACGAATTCAAAACCGACGCCACCCAACTCCACAAACAGCTTCGCAAAGGCGATATCAGCTTCGCCACCAATGCCTACGAACGCCTTATGTCCCGCATGCAAAATCGCCTCGACTACACGAAAAAACTGCTCGAACAAGGTTTCAAAACCGACATCAACGAAACCTTTAACTGGAACCGTACCGAATCCCCCTGGCCTCAAAACCAAACCGATTGGGACGATCTCTGGCGCAAACGCATCAAAAATGAATATCTTGGTCGCCTCATCGCCAAACAACTCGACGAAACCGAAACCGCCTCAGATAACCTCGAAACAGAACCCACCTCCACCAATGAAGTTGCCTCAGCTGCAGAGACAGCCGGAACCGAAGAGCCCGAATACGATGAAGCCTACGAAGATAGCCTCCTAACCCCCGAGGAGTTTATCCTCGAAAAATACGAACAACTCCTCCTTACCATGCAATCCTTCGACCAAGAGATGCTCCTCCAACGCTACCTCTCCGCCTTCTCCCAAATATACGACCCCCACAGCGACTACCTATCTCCCAGCGGCGTAGAAGACTTCGACATCAACATGAAACTCTCCCTCGTCGGAATCGGTGCTATGCTCCGTCCCGACGATGGCGCTGCTAAAATTGTTCGCCTCATCCCCGGCGGTCCCGCCGAAACCGACGGCCGCCTCAAAGCCGGAGACAAAATCATCGCCGTTGCCCAAGAGGACGAAGATCCTGTCAGCATTCTCCACTGGCCCCTATACAAAGCCGTACGCCTCATCCGCGGCGAAAAAGACTCCAAAGTCACCCTTACCGTCATTCCTGCCTCCGACCGCAACGGCACCCGCACCAAAAAAATTGACCTAATACGCGACGAAGTTAAACTCGAAGAGCAAGCCGCTAAACGAGATCTCCACGAAATCACCACTCCCGCCGGAGAAACGCGCAAGCTCGGTGTCATCACACTCCCCGATTTCTACGCCGACTTCAAAGCCACCAGCGCCAAGCAAGCCGACGCCCGCCGCGCCTCCACCGACGTCAAAAAACTGATCAACGAACTCCGCGAAGAAAAAATAGAAGGCCTCATCCTCGACCTGCGTAACAACGGCGGCGGCTCCCTCGTCGAAGCTATCGAAATCGCCGGTCTTTTCATCACCTCCGGCCCCATCGTCCAAGTTAAAGAACGCCGCGGGCTCCAGGTTCTACCTGATGCCGACCCAAACCTCGACTACGACGGTCCTCTTATCATCCTCGTTAACCGCCTCAGCGCCTCCGCCTCCGAAATTCTCGCCGCAGCCCTCCAGGACTACGGACGCGCCATTATTATTGGAGACGAACACACCCACGGCAAAGGCACCGTTCAGACCCTTATGTCACTCGGCGATAAAAAAGGCTCACTTAAACTCACCACCGCCGGATTTTACCGTATCAACGGTGGCTCCACCCAGCTTCGCGGTGTAGTACCCGACATTGTCCTCCCCTCCCTGCTCGACGTCATGGAAGTGGGCGAGAAGGAGTTAGACTATGCACTGCCGTGGGATACAATCCGCCCCGCCCTCTACCGCAAAAAGAGCCGCTATGAAAACCACCTTTCCCAGCTCACCGAACAGTCTGAGCAGCGACGCGCTGCCAACCCCGAATTTCAAGTTTTCCTTGAGCAACGTGCGCGCCTAGAAGAACGCTATGCCTCCAAAACCGTATCCCTTTTACTCTCCGAACGCCTCGCCGAAGCCCAGACCGAACAAGAGCTTGACGAGATTCAAGAGAGCCGGCTCGGCGATCCCGACAGCGAAGAACAGAATGATCTTATCCTCAACGAGACCCTTCAAATCATGAGCGATTTAATCGATATCAAAGCCGGTAATCAACCCGCACTACTAGCCCCCTCTTCACTCACCGACTCACTCAAATAGAGCGTTCGTGTCGGGAAGGCAAACTCAATACCCGCTTCATTAAAGCGCCGCAAGATCTCGCGATTCACGTAATCCGCATGCTCCATAAACGCCCAGTATTGTCCCGGATGATACCAATAAATCACCTCCAAATCTAACGACGAACTATTAAAGGACTTAAAATATATCCTCGGCGGATATGCTTCATTCTGCCCCTCATGATCGGCAAGAATATCAGCTAAAATTGCCTTCGCCTCCTCCATTTTCTCCGGCGTCGTATCATATGTCACACCCAACTCCAGTACTCGCTTGATGTGCGGACGCTTGCTCACGTTCTCCACCATCAAATTTGCCAACTCCCCATTTGGAATGGTGACTAAATGACCGTCCAACGTCCGCAGACGAGTTGACCGAAATCCAACTTCCTCCACAAATCCATCAAAATCACCCACCCGTATGCGCTCTTCCAACTCAAACGGTTTATCCGCAAAAATGACCAAAGATCCAAAGAAGTTTTTGATTGTCTCCTGTGCCGCCAGCGCAATCGCCAATCCACCCACACCCAACCCCGCCAGAATCGACGTAATCGGCTTATCACTCAAAATTTGAGCGATTTGCACGAGCGCCAGCACCACCACAACCACCCGCAAACTCTTCTGCACCATCGGCGCCATCATATCGTCCAGCTTGGTCGCGGTCTTACTTGCCATTACCGTTAGCAAATGATTGATCACATCAATCAAAGAATAGATGAAAAATGCCACCGCCACCGTCAACAACACCGCCAGCACATCCGAAATCAACGCCTCTAGCACCGAGCTAACCGGTAACGAACTCAAGCCAAACCGCAGTCCCCAGACAAAAAACAGAAACGGGATAGGTCTCGCCAACGAAACAAAAAATACCTGCAACGTCGAACGATCCGCAAACCGCTTCGCACGGGCAACACGCCGAATAGTCACCTGCAATAACTTACCAACCACCAACGAGCCTAACACCCAGGCCAACAGCAACAGTACGTTGCCAAAGGGTATTCCGAAAAACAGCTCCGAATCGTTCATAACGCCCTACTTTCCTATTTCATCCTCTCACACGTCAAAGCTCAATCGCGCACAACCTTCTACACCGCAGGCATCTCTGCCTGCAACGCCAATGCCGCTGGAAATTCAGCGTAGAAACTTCGAATCGTTTCCGCAAACTGCTTTTTCAACGATTCATCCACCTCAACCACTCCCTGCTGCGGCATCACCCGCATCAATCGCTTCAACAAAATATCCTGCGGTTCCGCTAACCGTGAGAGCCAAGCACCCAGCAAATTTTTATCAACTCGTGGTGGCAACGAACCCAACACACCCACATCGTTCTCATCATGCACCAACAACCCCGCTGTCGTTCCTCTGTCTAACAGCAACACCTGAAACAGATACAGCGTATGATACGCCAGCTGCGCCGCCCGCTCCGCCTCTGTCGGCACATCCAGCGAACTCCGACCTTCCATCAAAAATCCCATATACGTTGTTATCATCTCAATGCCAAAGCGCTCCGCAAATGCTACATCCACCTCCGCATCCCCCCGCCAGAACTGCTCCAAATAAAAATGCGACACCCCTCGCTGCCGCTCCAGCATCGGAATATTGAAATATCGATCCCCATTCTTAATCGCCTCCGCCACCTGATCCGGTGCCACCCGTGCCAGCATCCGATCAAACTGCATCCGATGCTGCTCATTCTCCACCGCCGGATTCAAATCACCCATTAACCGCCAATAACAAGCGCCCGTCTGAAGTTGCGTTAAACTCACATGCAAATGCGCCGATGGCAACAACGGATGCCGCGGATGCACAATCGCCGATAAAGCCGTTGCCACCGACAACCGCGCTCCCGAATCAGCATCATAATGAACCTGTGAAAAATTTACCGAAGCGGTCGCCAGCCATCCCCCTTCAACAAATGTCCAACGATTACCGCCCCCCTGCGCACCACCCGCCCGCATCCAATCTTTTTCTACTGCCTCCGCCTCCGAAAACGCACACAATGCATTCACATACCGACGTTGCAAGCCCTCCAACACCTCAGCCGCCATAATCGCCTCTGCATTCTCTGACCGCACCCAACTCATTGCACCACCCCTTCCATCACGACACGAAAGCCCACATCATTTGCGCGCACATCAACTTCACTCGTTGCTGCACAGGCCGACCGCTCCGCTGGCAAAGCCACACTTCCGCCCTTCACCAGAGTCCACCCAGCTCTCTCCTCAATTATCGTACTCGTCAACTCCCGAACATTACCCGCCATATCCCTCAATCCATAGGTCGAAACATCCCTCATCCGTACCCCCACCTGCTCCATCGATTCCAGATACTCATACGGAATGTGCCCCACATTACAATACAACTCTGCACCCTCCACCCCATTGCCCCAGACATACTCTCGACCATCCACACCCCGTGCCGCCTTCTCCCACTCCATCGCCGTGGGCAACCGAATTAGCCAGCCCAACTGCTCCGATTTCCATCGGCAAAATGCCTCCGCTCCCGTCCGAGTCACGCCCACCACCGGATGCTCCAACGTCCAGCCCTCCACCGCCAATTCACCTGCATCATTCCATAAATCAAGTAGATTTCCCTGATCCGTTTTCAACTGAGCCCTACACTCATCCCGAACCGATGCCTCTTTTATGGTCAGCCAAAAAGAGAGATACTCACCAATCGTCACCTCTGTCCGCGACATGTAAAAAGCCGATAGATCCACTCGGTGTTCCCGCACCCGCCCAGATGCAACTCCACCCGCAACAAACACACCAGACGGAACAAAAACCCACTCATCCCCCCTGTTTTCAGGCAACGTTACATCTATCTGAACATTCTCATCCCTTTCAACCACAACTGGATAGGACTGATACCCACCCCATGGAAGCGCTACCCAGATCAAATAACTACCCGCCCGAACCGAATCCCGAACAATCGGAAATGCCGTCGCACGAAGCAATGGATCACTCGGCACCCTCCGTGAACCGTCATCCATCAACGGCCACATAATCACTTCCCGTACCCCTGCCGGCACAACCACCCGTAACGAACCATTTCCCGCCACCTCTAAGCGTAACGCACGCCAGCTCTGCAACCGCTCAGCCGACAGCTCACCATCAAACCGCACCCGCCACGCTTCACCCCGATCCATCCACGCTAATGCCTCCGCAGGCCGCCCTACCAAAACCTCCCATTGCGCCTGCCGCCCACACAGCCGCATGTATGCCTCAATTAGCTCGACCCGCACCAAATCTCGCTGAGCCATCAATCCAAACTTCGCCAACAGCTCCTTCGCCTCAAGTTGCTCCATCTCAAAAAGCGCTATCAAAGCCCCTTCCGTAGCTCGCTCCGCCTCATCCGGAAGCGTGCGCCGCTCATCCGCCCACCGATCCAGTTGATCCCACAGCCTAACCCCCTCCTCAAAACGACCTTCCGATATAATCCACGCTCGATCTATCGCTTTAACCCGCAGATGCTGTTCCACCAGATAGGAACCCACCTGCCAAACTCGCCAACCAATGCATAGCAACAGAACCAGTAGAATCAATCGCGCCACACGCGGATAGCGCATGGTTAACTGGACGAAAACGCTCTCGCGCCAACGATGAGAACGCACCCGCCCACTCTCACGCACTTTTGGCATCCCACACTCCCGCCAGTCCACTTTTCAGTTTTTTCAACGAGCAGAACGACCGTATCAAGCTCGTATCCAAGCCTTTACTTCATCCGATAGCGCCAACACCTCCGCAACCGTCACCAACCCTTCAGGAACCTCCACCTCATCACCCGCATGAGCACCCAGCAATGCTGTGGCCAATCGTGTTTCAGATGAGAGAATATGAAGCGCATCATCCTGATCCCAAGCGCCAAGAATGTAATAGATTTGCTCCGAACCCGATCCATCTACCAGCCGAACACCCGTTCCTACCGACACATGAGCCGTAGGCACATCCTCAAAGTCACTCGGTTTCACCCGCTCCAAATCTTCTGCCAACTGCGCTCCCTGCGCCATCAGAAGTCCTTGACGTTCTTTCGCATATTTAAACTCGGCATTCTCCCGCAGGTCGCCGTAACTACGAGCAATCTCAATCTCTTTCGAGTTCTCCGGAATATCGACCTTCATCAATTTTTCAAGCTGAGCCTGTCGCTCTCGATACGACCGCGAGGAAGTAAGCGGAACCTCTTTTTTCGTCACGGTAGAACCCGCCGGCGTTACAATATCCTGCAACTCCGGAAATTTCCGTAAGACTTTAGCCAATACCGACTTCCGATCCAATACTTCCCAGCCCTGACCCTCATTGATCCGCCGCATAAAATCACGACGTTGCTGTTCCGACATCTCATCCATCACATCATGCAGCCACTCCTGCTGCTGAAATTTCTCCCGCAATTGGTTCTGCGCACGCAGCAATGCCCCAGAAAGTTCCTTTTCCAGTACCTCCTGAATACGAAATGCCAAATCACTCTTAGAAATCAACTTCCAGGCATTAATCTGCTTGCTGGAGCGCTGGCACCATAAGAGCATCGATGCGCTCGCTTTCCGCCGCCCCAATGCCGTTGCCATAATCTCACGCGCCACATCTTCCGCTTCGTGCCGGATCAATGCCGCCATAATCTCATTTAGCACCGGATGGCTCACTTTGGGAATTACCCGCTTCAGTCGAACCACTAGCGCCTCTTTATCGCTCTCAAACAAAATCGCCAGTAGCGTTTCCAACTGCCGACTCGGCAACCGATCAAGCATTCCCTCCAGATCCGACTCAATCAGCGCATGCAGAATCGCATCCACATCCAACCCCACTGGCTCCACATTCATTAATCGCGCATAGATAAAACCTTCAGCCTTCCACTCAGGACGCGCATTCGGCGCGCCTCCAATAATGAAAGCCAATCGCTCACTCAGCACACGTTGCGCTGTTTCTGTGGTTGTATCGAGACCTCGTTCCAATGCCTCTTTAAACCGCTCAAACAGACGTCCTATATCCCGTTCAGTCGCCAATTGTTCAAACCAACTGTCGTCGTATGCCATTCCCTCCCGCAGCTCAATCAACTCACTTCGCTTACGTGGAATTTCAATCGATGCATCCTCTTTCAAAGCCTTCCGCGCACCATCCCAAAACTTTTTCCAACCACTCTCCGGCACGATCGACGGCACGAGCCGGTCTGTTAGTAACCCGACACTCATGTTGCCGTAACTCTGCAATGCTAATCGAACCACCTCACCCGGTTCCTTCTTGATCCGCTCCGCTAATCCCGCTGCATCGCGATGCTTCACTGCCAATATATGCTCCTCATCCAGCAACTCCAGCGCCTCTGCAGCATACGAAAAAGCCAGTGTATGTTCACCCTTCTGCTCAAAATTAATCTCAAGCTCCGCATAGAAATAATCAACCTCCTCTATCACGCCAAAGCCCCACGTCGCATTAAAACAGAGCGCGCCCGCCTCCATTTTTCGCAAGTGAGCCAATCTCTCAAAACAAGTACCAATCGGTAGCGATGAGCCGAATCCAGCCGGCTCAATCAATTTCATCGCATTCTTATCGCGACCAAAGGCTCTTTTCAAACGGTCCACCACATCCTCTTGCGAACCCGAATGCGACGCTAGCCAACCCAGCACACAAATTGAATCATCAATACGGCCCTGTTCCGTGAAGGCATCCAGCAACTGCTGACCGCCGCTTAACGCATCACTCACACGACCAGCATCTGTTAATCCCGACAACACCAAAAGACACTGCTCCCGGTCTAAAACCTCTCCCGACGCCTGCTCCTCAAACCAACTCGAATCTATTCCAGAAACATCCATGCATACCTCCCTAAAGTGAAGCTGGAGAATCTACTCTTTTTTATCGTCGCTGGGAAAGGTTTTCATCTAAAAGAAAAAAGGCCCGCTTAGCGGACCGAAGAATGGTGCACCCGAATGGAGTCGAACCATCACGCCATTGCTGGCACAAGAACCTGAATCTTGCGTGTCTACCAATTTCACCACGGGTGCGAGGTGCAAAGATCTAGCCCGAACCCAGAGATGAGTCAATGGCTTTGTCAAAAAAGTACTGCTAGACAAACCCACTCTTATCCATTATTTCTTTAATGGAAGATAAAGTATATGCGGTGATAATAAGATGGTCAAAAAAAATGCTGATACTGACAACGTAGTCATAACCGTCCGTATGGATGCCGAGATCGTAGATGAATTCGATCAGCGCGCCGACTCCCTATATCTCTCAGTAAGTAATTACTGCAAACGCGTTCTCAAAGAGTGGCTAGATTCAGGTGCTCATTTTCCGATTTCTAAAAAATAACCAATCGTCCAGCCGCTCAGCGATTGCAATATTCACACAAACGCATATATTTAAACATTCATCAATAATGTTAGGAAAAACCCATGCTTTTGTTTCGATCATTTTCTTCACCAGAAGAACTAACACATCACCTCGTAGACATACTAAAATCACAGCTACAAGAACCCGGTCAAATTATGCTAAGCGGCGGCTCTACCCCCTACAAAACCTATAACCAACTCACGAAGCAACCGTTTCAAGTTCATCCCGAATGCCATCTCTTTCTCAGTGACGAACGTTGCGTTCCCTCTTCTTCACCCAAAAACAATGGCTACAATCTCCAGCCTATGCTCGAAGGTCTTCAGTGCACATCACAATTTATTCCTGTTCGAACTGAACTCAACGCCGAAACAGCCACCAAACAATTTGCAAAAGAGATCGAACCCTTCCGGCAGCCTGCACTTGGGCTTCTCGGCATCGGGTCCGACGGCCACACAGCAGGCATCTTCTCCTCCGAGCATGCCCACGACACATCGCCACAAACCGCCCTACACACCGACCGACCAGACGGCCTACACGGTATTAGCGTTAGCGCAACCTTCATCCACCGCATCCAGCGCATACTCCTCATTGCCACCGGCGAAAATAAACGCGAAATTCTTACCACTCTTCAACACCAACCCGAAACCATTCCCGCCGGTATCATCCTGCAACATCACCCCCAAGCCGAGGTCTGGACCGATCTCACTTTTTCCTCCTAAAACAGTTCATAATTCGAGAACGTATAACCAGTCAGATTCAACCGAAAGAGAACAACGCATGAGCACATTTAAACAACTTAACGAAACCTATATCGCCGAACTCGATACAACTGCCGTCATCTACCAACACCTCCCCACCGGAGCCGAAATTCTCTCACTCCGCAATACCGACGAGAATAAATGTTTCGGCATTGCCTTCAGAACACCTCCTAGCGACTCAACCGGTATTGCCCACATTCTCGAACACACCGTTCTATGCGGTTCAGAAAAATATCCTGTCAAAGACCCATTTGTTCAGCTACTCAAAGGCTCTCTCCAAACCTTCCTCAACGCCTTCACCTACCCCGATAAAACCTGCTATCCAGTTGCCAGCACCAATCTCAAAGATTTCCATAACCTCGTAAACGTCTATCTTGATGCTGTATTCAAACCCCGCATCACCCGCGATTTTTTCATGCAGGAAGGCTGGCATTACCATCTCGAAGAACTCGATCATCCCCTCGAATACAAAGGGGTTGTCTACAATGAAATGAAAGGCGTCTACTCCTCTCCCGAGTCCGTTCTCATGGAGGCCTCGCAACAGTCTCTATTCCCCGACACAACCTATGGACTCGACTCCGGCGGAAAACCTGAAATCATTCCCCAGCTAACCTACGAAGCCTTCAAAGAGTTCCACTCCACGCTATACCACCCCTCCAACGCCCGCATTATCTTCTATGGCGACGATCCCGAAGAGCAACGCCTTCAACTACTAGCCGACTATCTTGACGCTTATCAAAAAATAGATTCTCCTTCTACCATAAACCTTCAGCCAGCCTTCGCTCAGCCCAAACGGATTACGCGCGCCTACGCCGTCTCTGAAAACGAGCCCGACCCCACTCCCATGTTCACCCTCAACTGGGCGCTTCCCTCCCCCACCAGTGCCGAAACACTCTTCACCTTTACGTTGCTCGATCACATCCTACTCGGCACCCCCGCCTCCCCCCTCCGGAAAGCTCTCATCGAATCGGGACTCGGTGAGGATCTAACCGGCGGAGGACTCGAAACCCATCTCAAACAAATGGTATTCAGCGTCGGCCTCAAAGGAGTTCAAAACGAAAACCTCGAAAAAGCGGAATCCCTTATCCTCCAAACCCTCAAACAACTCGTCACGGACGGTATTGATCCACAGGATATCGAAGCTGCCATTAATAGTTACGAATTTGATCTGCGAGAAAATAACTCCGGGGGCTTTCCTCGCGGACTAGCCCTCTGGCTCAAATCCTTGAACGGCTGGATCTATGGTGCTGATCCCCTCGAACTAATCGCTTTCGAAAAACCCCTCCAGCAGATTAAAACCGCCGCCCAAAAACCTGCCTTCTTCGAAAAAATCATCCGCATGCATTTTCTCAATAACCACCACCGCTCAACCGTTATCCTCCAACCCGACCCGAATCTCTCCGCTGAAATTGAAACTGCCGAGGAACAAAAACTTGCCCGACTCAAAGAGGAGATGTCATCAGCAGAACTACTCGAGATTCAACAACAGACTAAAGCCTTACTGACCCTCCAAGAAACACCCGATTCCGATACTGCAATCGCCACCCTTCCCCTATTAAACCGCGCCGATCTCGAAACCACTATTAAATCGCCGATCCGACAGCAACACACCCACGGTCAACTCACCATTCTAGAGCACCCTCTCTTTACAAACGGTATCCTCTATCTAGACCTTGGAATAAACCTCAACGTATTAACCCCCGATGAAATCCCCTACGCCTCCCTTCTCGGCAACCTCTACCTTGAGATGGGAACCAAGAAAGAAGACTACAGCCAACTCTCACAACGGATTGCCACTCACACCGGTGGCATCTACGGAACCCCCTACACGGTGCCCCATGAAGATAAAAACGAAAGTGTTTTACGATTCTTCATTCGTGGAAAATGTATGCTCTCTAAAACCGATGAACTTCTCGCTATCTACTCCGACATCCTGCTTCATCCCCGCTTTGATAATGCCGACCGCTTCAAACAAATTGTACTCGAACACAAAGCCGATTTGGAAAGCTCCATCATTCCCCGCGGTCACTCTGCTGTAATGTCTCGTCTGAAAGCCCACGACCATCCTGCCCACACTGTCACCGAACAAATCGGCGGGATCGACGCCCTATTCTTCGCTCGCAAACTACTACAAGAAATTGAAACCGACTGGCCCGTCGTACAAGAGCGCCTACACACCATCCATCAAAAAATAATATCAACCAACGACCTTCTCATTAACCTCACAGCCGACACATCGGCACTAAAAACCATAACACCTAAAGTCGAGCAATTCACCGCGCAACTTCCGAACACAAAAGAAACACCTCAACAACCTATCACCGGACACTTCTCCGCTTCAGAAGCACTACTAGTTCCAAGCCGCATCAA
Source organism: uncultured Kiritimatiellaceae bacterium (assembly GCA_964014015.1). Lineage (GTDB taxonomy): Bacteria > Verrucomicrobiota > Kiritimatiellia > Kiritimatiellales > Pontiellaceae > Pontiella. Next base: position 23,565 of record CAXGYR010000006.1, on the reverse strand, counting down.
CTTTGTTGGCGCTGCTGCCAACCTTTATTCCCATGGGTATCAACTCCACGGCTCATCCCTCGTCATCACGCGCTATCTACAAACCGCTTGGCTATGGGAAAAAATTCGTGTTCAAGGTGGAGCTTATGGCGGCATGTGCGCCTTTGATCAACGCTCCGGAACCTTCTCCTTCGCTTCCTACCGAGATCCCAATTTGGAAAGCTCGATCGAAGTCTATCAACAAACCGGCCAATTTCTTCAGGAGCTCAAACTCGACGAAGCTGAACTAACCCGAGCACTCATCGGTGCCATCGGGCAGCTCGACAGTCACCTCCTGCCCGATGCTAAAGCACTCACCAGCACCAAAAGACATCTCATTGGATATAGCGATGATCAACGTCAACAGTTCCGTGATCAAGTGCTAGCTACCAATCAGCATCACTTTCATCAATTTGGAGAACTGCTGACTCAAGCCTTTAAGAATCCGAGGCTGGCTGTGCTGTGTGATCGTGAATCCGCCCAAAAAGCAGGGCTAAAAACGCTTACCGAAGTACTCTAAGCAATCGAATTTTAATCAGACTGGCCAGCGTATTGACTTCTATATTGATGATACAAACGCTTTTCCTCATCGTTCATAAAATCCTTAATATCCTCAATAACCGAACCTTCACCACCAAATGAACGATAAATTTTACCAAACTGCTCGTTCAACGTTCGGTAGGCTCCATCCGTACTCTTTCCTGCAGGAGTCAATACAACCACATTAACACTTGGCCATGTTTTTTTATCCGGTCCGTACACATCCCGCATCATCATTGCGAACGCTCGTGCCGTTTTATCCGGCTCATCATCCCGGATATTCCGTCCACTATCTCCCTGGGGTAAGCTGTTATCATACACTGCCCATCCGTCGATATAGTTTGTGGTTAAGATAAAAATCGTATCCGGTTTCTGCTCAAGCAAAGCCCAGGCAACAGCCCGACCCCAATGCATAAAAGCGGGTCCAATGCTATACGTTGGATTTTTCTGTTTACTCATCGTAAACTCTGGAGCATCGATCGCATATTTCTTCCGATAGCGCTCATCTACCTCATACGGATAAATCCATTTGGGTGAATAAAAAGGAAGTTCATCCTCCACACGAGTCGGCCATTTTCTAGAAGCCTGATTTACCGTACTGCGTGCTCTGGACGGAACTTGAAAGCAATGTTGATACTGACCCTCCAGCGGATTAACGGGCTCCATCCAATCCAATACCCGCTCTTTATTCGACGGATTAGCTGGCAACAAAGAAGGCGCCAAAGCCCACGTATCCCCCGCATAGTATGCTGCCACATTGAACAGCGTATAGGCCGGCAACCCGTTAATTAATTCCGCCAGGCGATTACGAATAGTTAACGCCGTCATTCTTGAGAAAGGCGTATATTTCGTCTTCCCATTTTCGAAGACCGACATGGTTGCCGGACCGAAATGAACCAAAAAACAGACCTTCTCGCCCTTCGCTTTGGTTCCAAAAAAATCCAGCTCTGGCATAGAAAATCCAATTGTTTCCATACCTCCCCCGCCATCTCCAGCCGCACCCATACCGCCTTTAACACCACGAATTTCAGGCATCTGAAATTCCGGAGTCTTTCGATTCAGGTTTTTAACCACAATCTGTTTTCGCAGCTTGGGCTTCGGTTTCTTCTTGCTGCTTTTAACGGGTACTTTGAGCTTGCGTAACTTCTGCACAGGTCGTTTCACAGGTTTCGCTTCAAACTGCTGCTCCTCTTTATCAATGACAGTCACCGCCACAAATGAGAGCGCCACAACAATTAATAATGCGTGTATTCCAAGACTGACTAGAGCTGCGCTCGACTTCGTATGCCTAGCTCGAAATGATTTCATATAAAAAATCCATGGTCTCTCTTACATAGCCATGCTAAACGACATATTCTTCACGTTAGCTGCTGCGCAAGCATCCATCACATTAATGATTCTTCCATGTAGGGCCTTATCTGCCGGTAGAATATTCACAATCAACTCGCTTCCAGAAGAGTCCGCTGCCTCTTTGAGAGAAAGTAACTGTCCAATCAGATCATCCAGATTACTCTCATCCTTACCAAATATCATTCCCTCAATCAAAATGTCACCCAGCTCTGAAACCTCAATTAACACCTCAATCGGAATATCCAACGATTCGGGCACGTCTACTTTGGCCGGCAACATAAAGCCAAGATCAGCTTCTTTCTTTATCAAAGAAGCTGTCACCATAAAGTATATCAACAATAGAAACACCACGTCAATTAGCGGAGCAATCTGCAATTCCGCCTTCTTATTAATCATCTCATCGAGTAGCTTCATCGCTTATTCCTCAAATGTTGCATAGATAAGATCGGTTGCGCCCACCTCACCACACGCTATCATAATCTCTTTACAGGTTTTATATTCCACCAACTGGTCCGCTCGAATCAACACACGTAAATCTGGATTGGTATCCAGCTCCGTCTCAACCAAGCTCTTGAGCTCCTCAATCGTAACTGCCATCGTACCCGCATAGATCTGGTTATTCGCATCTACGGAGAGCATCATCCGCCCCTTGGTATCTTCCGGCACTTTAGCATAATTAGATTCCGGAATCTCAACTTCTACCTTTTCCAGCTCCGTCACCACCGATGCGACCATAAAGAATATCAACAACAGGAAAACAAGGTCGATCATCGGTGCCATATCCACAGCAGCATCTTCACGGGCTGGTAATTTTAATTTCATGCTATACCTCTCAGGTAGCTTTTTGAACGCTGCTTACTCAGAAGACTCACCGAAACCCAACGGAAGCTCACCTGTCTCTAGCGTATCGAGTAGCCCACCGATATTACGACCTAATGAAGCCGTTGTTTTAATGAAACTATTCCGAAAGTAGTAGTAGAAGAGCATCGCCGGAATCGCAATAATCAACCCTGTGGCTGTGGTTACTAGTGCCTCACCAATGTTACCCGCCAACACCTCTGGTTTTCCCATTCCCTGAGATCCAATTGTTTGGAAAGCCTTGATCATACCCGAAACCGTACCGAGCAGTCCGAGCATAGGAGCCGTGGCACCGATAATGGAGAGATAATCGATCGGCTTCATATAACTGGTGACTTCCTCTGTACTCGCCTCTTCAATCGCCTCCTTCACCTTACCAAAGTTAATTTCACGAGTGGTTGAGCAGCGCTCTAATCCAGCCTGAAAGACATAGGTGAACAATGTCTCATTCTCCTTACAAAGTGTATGAGCCTCCACGATTTTCTTATCTTTCATAAGCGCGATAAAATCAGGCAACATGTCTGGGCGCAATAGAACCTTCTCACGCAGTGCCAATGAGTTTTGGACAATAAAATAAACCATCGCCGTCGACATTAACCCAAGTGGAATCATCGCCCATCCGCCCTGCAGAATCATCTGCCATAACGTAGTTTTCTGTTCCGTAACCGTACCTTCAGCCTGCGCAAAAGCTGATACAGTCATCACAATCATTGTCAAAAAGATCATGCCCAAATATTTTTTTACGTTCATCTTTCCTGTTCTCCTGTCATTAATAAAATTAGCTATCCTGTTCGAGTGCCTGCAACGCTCTCATCTCTACTACTTCTTCTTTCAACGAAATTGACGCATCATACTCCGGCGTATCCGGGTATAACAGCTCAATCTGTCGAATCACCTCTTCCGCTGAATCAAACATTCCCAGCTCCATGTAAACCTCTGCACAAAATAGTTCTGCTGGTTGCATCCATTCCGTATTTTGCGAATTAAAAGCAATGACAAATGCCACCAACTCCATCGCACGGCTGAAATCTTTTTTCACGCTCATCAATTTTGCACCCAGAAACAACTGCTTAGGGTCTGAATCTTCACCTAACCCACTCAACCAGCCCAACCGATTCATCAGCGCTTCCGCCTCATTGGGACGACCGCTCTCGATCAGAGCTAGTGCCTGATAGGTCTGGGCATTTTCAACGGTCACCTCGTCATCGCCTGCATCGGCCTCAATCTGCTCTGCATAGGATAACGTTTTATCATACTCTCCCGTCAAAAAATACAGTTCCATTAACAAAGAGCGATACCGCGTTAAATTCGAGGGAATATCACTATAGGGCTCAAATGGCTTCAGCACATCATTCAAACTGGAAATTAGCTGACCAAACTCTCGATTCCCCTTCAATTCCAACAGACGATCCAAATTGAGGTTTATATCATAATTAATTTTCTCAATCGTGCTCGCCCCCAACCGGATCGGGCGTGCCGAAACCCCCGTTGAAAATTCAACCCAGTCACCATCCCGCTTCAGGAGCGATCCACTCCACGTCCGACCGCCCGACATCACAAGTTCGGCAGGCAATGGAGCCGCCTCAATGCTGATTGTCGCCACCAGCGAACAAACCAATATAACACGTAAAAACCTCTTCATAAACCTCTCCTACAATCGCTCCAACCGCTCGCGTGCTTCACTCGCCAGACTATGCGACTGAGTATATGAATCATCCAACATAGCCTGCAATGTACTGCGCGCCTCATCTTCACGACCCAGTGATTCCAGCACCTCCGCTGCCGCCAGATATCCTTTTGCTGCCCAAAGGCCCTCATCATATCCTTTAAAGAGCAGATAAATGCGCTGGTAGAATGAGTGTGCCTTCTCCAACTCATCTTGCTGTACCCGACAATTTCCCAACCCCATCATCGCCTTCGCATACGTTGCCCCACGCCACTCTGCTACTCCTAAAATCATATTATACGACTCTTCCGCCGCCTCAAAATCGTCCATCTCTGCTTGCGCTTCCGCCTTCATAAGCTGCGCCCAATCCATATAGGCATCTGCTCCAAACAAACCTTGAGCCTCTTCAATGACTCCCAGCAACTCATCCAATTCTTCCGCTTGCTTAAACTGCAAAGCCCGCGCTCGATATGCTTTCCAGAGAAGTTCCGAATCCTCGTAAGCCTCAATGAAATACGATGAGATTTCACCAACTCGTTGCGGGACCGAATCAACCGCCGCATCACACACAATCGCTAATCCAACTGGTGAGAGGTCAGCCAAAGCTACCCCATCCTCCAGCAGAATATTTCCTAACACCTGCTCCGTTCCACTCAACATCGACTCCAGTGCCCGAAGCCGCAATTGCAAAACAGGCTGTGTTGTTCCTAAATCTTCTCTAACTGAACGAATACGTTCTGCCAGAAATTCAATTTCTTCGCCTTCCATTGACCGTTCAGCCACGCGCTTCAACTCAAGGATAATTTTATCAACGCCCTCCTGTTGAAGATCATTACCAAAACGCTCAATCGTATCCACATACGCGTCCACGGCCTGATCAAGCTCACCTAGCTCAATTTGCGCCTGTCCCAACCAGAACGTAGCCTCCGCAATGTTTGCCAGCTCTTCCCAGCGATTTAAATAATAATTCATCAGCTCGATAATCTCTTCCCAGCGCTCCTCAAGCTTGTAGACTTTTGCGGCTTGGAAGGCCGCATATGACGACTGTAACGGAGCCGTTGCGGTGTCAATCCCCTTGCGATAATCAACCAACGCCCGATCCAACGGATTCGGATCCTCAACCGTGCTCTCTTTGGATGCCTCAATATCGCCTCGCATACTGTATGCTTCTGAGACAAGGACATCCTCAGGATACGTAGAGATGAATTCAGAGAAACGTTCTTCTGCTGCCCCAATCTCCTCCATACCAAAACGACAGACACCCGATCGGAAGAGAGCTGCCGCCGCATGCTCACCGCTTCCATTTTGTTCACGATAAGTGGAAAAGTCACTCAACGCATCCGCATACTTAGCCTGTAACATCCGCGTCATTCCCCGATAGTATCGCGCATCGTTAAAGTGAATACTGTTCTCAAACCCATTTAAAATAGCACTAAATTCCGCTTCCGCATCTGCATAATCCCGATTCTGAAACAACCCGAATGCCATCATGTAATGCAAATCCGCTTGCAAGACACGCTCTTCCGGATCGGATGATTCAGGAATCACATCCATGTTCACCTTCATACCGACCACATCCGCGAACTCCTGTTTCACCAAATTATCGCGCATCATGAGCGAGAGCAATGTCCTTGCATACTGACCGTCGGGCTGTTCATTCAAGTACGTAACAATCCGCTCTTCCGCCCGCGGTATCTCCTTCACATCATACAGAACTAGTACCGACTGCAACATTGCTGCTTCACCGATTTCACTTGAACGATCCTGCCGGTAGAGCTTATCGAAAAGGACAAATCCCTCCCAATACCGCTTAATTTCCGCATAAATCTGACCAATCCGGAACGTTACCTCATCCTCATAAGGCGGTAGATCAACCAACACAGTTCTGGACTCCACCAACCCATCAATCTCAGTCTGACGGTCTGTTATCTTCGACTGCGTTATGCCCACCCGTTTATCAGCATCCAACTTCTGCTGAAGCCCGGCAACTTTCTTATCTGTAACATCGAGCAACGTATCACGCGGCAGGACCATCCGATACAACAACAAAGCATTTAAATAATCCTCCGCCTCATATCGCGCTTTACCCGCCCGCATCAACGTCAAATTCAACGTTATGTCATATTTAGCGTCGGTCCGATACAACCGCGGAACCAAGCCAAAAAGCCTAGACCAATTCTCCGCTTCTACCATCGAACGAACCGACATAATATTACACAAATTACGGGTTCTTTCATCGGTACTATTCTTCGCCGCATATGCCAACGGATCTAAACACTCAGACCAACGCTCTAAGCGAAACAAAGCCTGTCCTAACAACAGATTTCCATTGTACTCATCTTCATCGGTTAACTTCACCAATCCCAGCAACCGCTCCGCAGCCGCCAGAACCTTCTCCCACTCCTCTACTTCAAAAAACCCTTGGGCCTGCATTCGCAACATGAGTGCCTCTTTGTTGCGAGGCTCACTATCCAGATAAGCTTCTATAACCTCCAGCCCTGCCGATGTCGACCCTACTTGAAAATAGGCACGCGCCAACTGAAAGCGACAAGTCTGGCAGGTCTGCTTCCCTTCAAAATGCTCAATACCAGATGTACGTTTTACCACCTCTTCCAATGCAGGAATAGCCGCCTGATAATCTCCCTGCTGCAACGCCAGGTTAGCCTGGGCAAAAAGATCGGTGATACCCGCTGTGCTCACATCCTGCCCAAGTGCAACCGGAACCCAGCAATGCACCCACACGACAACAACCGCACACCTCAGCATTATTCTTCTCAAACTCATCCCGAAAACACTCCCATCACTGAAAATCTGACTCTACTTTGTCACCTCATTGGTATGTAGATACGATGCAGCTAAGAGTATGAATAATCTTCTCTGATAACTTTAAATTCAAGGCTTATTAGTAAAAAACCTCACTCCTCAGAACCCAAACACCAAGGCGCACTCCATCGAATCGCCAGCGCACCCACCGGAGCCGTAATTAAAATAGCTACCACCGCCACTGCCAAAATCCACTCCCCAGCAGTCGTATCCATCCCTCTTTCAAGCATTACCGCCAAGGGCACCGCCCCAACTGCCGCCTGAACTGTTGCCTTCGGCCAGAAGGAAACCATCACAAAAAAACGCTCTCGAGCCGTTAATAAAGTTCCAATCAGTGAAACCAGCACCGCCGCACTACGCACCATCAAGCCGCATACGACCAACCCCACCGCCACACCGCCTACCTCCCAGGCTAGTCGAATATCAACTTGCGACCCGATCAAAATAAACAGCAGTACCGATGCAAATATCCAAACCTTCCCCAACTTGTCAGATAACTCATGCGCCATCGCTTTCCGCCGATCCAGGATCACAACCCCTGCTGTTACAATCGCCAGCAATGCCGAAAACCGAAAGCCCATACCCTCCAGCCAACGCTCCAACTGAATCAAAACAATCGAAATCGCCAACAACCCAACCAGCCGCTTCGTAGCCCGCGGGTTAAAACGATCAAACAAAAAAACCAGCAACGCTCCCAATCCAACGCCCACCACCAACCCGCTCAACAACGAAAAAGGCAGATCGACCATCAAACCAGACAGAACGTCGCCCCCCTCCACATAGATACCCAAAAGCACCGAAAAAATGAGTACAGCAACCACATCATCCACCGAACTAGCCGCTAACACCATGGTTGGAATCCCCTTCTTCACCCCCAACCCCCGCACCTGCAGATCAATCATCATCGGCACCACCACCGCCGGCGACACTGCCGCCAACATAAAACCCAACAACCACGCCTCTAACGAACTCAACGGTGTCCACAACGGAGCCAGAAAATAAATCGCAAGCCCCTCACATATCCCCGGAACAAACGAAAGAAAAAGGACCGGACGACCCAATCGTCTTAGCGAATGACAATCAATTTGCAAACCCGCCCGCAACAAAATCACCACCAGCGCAAACATCCTCAGATCAGCGGAAACCTCAAGAAACTTTGGCGAAACCCATCCTAAAACATACGGCCCTACCGCAATCCCCAAACCCAGTAGTCCCATCAAACCCGGCAGCCTAAACCGCCGAAAAACCAACTCCGCGAACAACCCCAACAATAGTAGTTCAGCCACCCCCAGCATCAACAAATGCCCTTAGCCGACACCATCCATCACACCGTCTTCGTGAAGCACAAGGTCGTATTATGCCCCCCAAATCCAAGCGAATTATTGAGTGCTACCCGCACCTCCATCATCCGCTTCTCATTCGGAACGTAATCTAAGTCACACTCTGGATCCGGAGTCGTATAATTAATTGTCGGTGGCACCACACCATCCCGAATAGCTAACGCACACACAATCGACTCTACCGCCCCCGTCGCCCCCAACATGTGCCCCGTCATTGACTTACTCGAGCTAACCGCTAATTCATACGCCCGATCACCGAACACCTTTTTAATCGCCTTTGTCTCTCCCTTATCGTTGTAGGGTGTCGAAGTGCCATGCGCGTTAATATAATCAACATCCTCGGGTCGTAAGCCCGCATCCTCAACCGCCAACGCCATGCCACGAGCAGACTGCTCTGCCGATTCATCCGGCGCCGTAATATGAAAAGCATCACCCGTCCGGCCATATCCCGCTACCGTACAGTAAATCGTCGCCCCACGCGCCTCAGCATGCTCCCGACTTTCCAGCACCAGAACTCCCGCCCCCTCTGACATCACAAATCCATCCCGATCCTTGTCAAACGGCCGCGAAGCCCCCTCCGGATCATCGTTACGCCGACTCGTAGCCCGCAACGCCGCAAAACCAGCCACACCCAGCAACTCAATCGAAGCCTCTGAACCGCCCGCCAACATCACATCCGCATCCCCATACGTAATCATCCGTGCCGCTTCGCCAATCGAATGGGTTCCAGATGCACAGGCACTCGTAATACAAAAATTAGGCCCCTTAAACCCATATTTAATTGAAATATAGCCCGACAAAATATTCGTAATCATCTGAGGAATCAACTGCGGTGAAACCCGTTTTGGTCCTCCCTCAAGCGCCCGCTTATGCTGCGTCTGCAAATACTGCATACCCCCAATACCCGAGCTTACCAATACACCCGTTCGTTCCGGATCAAAGGTTCCCTCGTTCAGACCTGCATCTTCCACCGCCATAGAAGCCGCCGCCATACCATAGACCGTATACGGGTCCATCTTGCGCGCCTCCTTGGCTTCCACATATTTATCCACCTCTAAATTCCGCACCTCACCCGCAATCTGAACCGGATACTGATCGATATCCTCCATGCTCTGAACCCGGGCAATACCCGAACGACCCGCCTGAATACCTTCCCAGAAAGCATCTAACTCATTCGCAATCGGCGATACCACGCCCATACCCGTAACTACTACTTCACGTCCACGCATGTCCATCTCCTTGCCTACCGCAACCAAAAATAAAAATAGCCGGACCCCCGCCTCCCCGCAGACAATCCGGCCATTTATTGGAAAGAGAAAAAATTATTCGAAACCCTTCTCTTTCAAGTAACTCACAACGCCGCCAACCGAAGTCAACTTCTCCGCGTCTTCATCCGGAATTTCAGCCCCAAACTCCTCTTCAAAAGCCATTACCAGTTCTACCGTATCCAGCGAATCAGCTCCCAGATCTTCAATAAAAGAAGCCTCTGTCTTAACCTGATCGGCATCCACGCCCAACTGTTCCACAATAATATCCTTAACTTTATCTTCGAGTGCCATTTTTTGTCTCCTATTAGTATTAAACTTTGACCATGTTACATAACCATCCCGCCACATGTCGAGAGTGCTTGTCCAGTAACATATCCCGAAGCATCACTCGCCAAAAACAGAACCACATTCGCCACATCCGCCGGTTCACCAAACCGCGCCAACGGAATCAACTCCTTCATCTTCGCCTGCACATCTTCCTCCAGCGCGTCTGTCATTGCCGTCCGGATAAAGCCCGGTGCAACCGCATTACAACGCACATTCCGCGAAGCCAGCTCTTTCGCCACCGACTTACTGAACGAAATAACACCCCCCTTAGATGCCGCATAGTTTGCCTGCCCCGCATTCCCCATCAAACCAATTACCGATGCAATATTCACAATCGACCCCGAGCGCTGCTTCATCATACCCCGCATCACCGCTTTCGTGCAGAGAAATGTACCCTTCAAATTCACATCTAGCACTGCATCCCAATCTGCCTCGCTCATCCGCATCAGCAATCCATCCTTGGTAATACCCGCATTATTCACCAGCACATCAATCTTACCAAAATCGGCCTCAATCGCCTTCACCCCCGCCGCAACACTCTCACCATCCGCCACATTCACCCCATACGCTTCAGCTCGCCGACCTAACGCCCGCACCTGCGCCGCCGAATCCTCCAGCCACTCCGCCTGCAAATCACACAACGCCACATCCGCGCCCGCCTCCGCCAGCTTAACTGCAATCGCCTGCCCCAAACCGCGAGCCGCCCCCGTTACCACCGCACATTTACCATCTAATTCAAACACGTCCATCACCTCACTCACTCAAATCTGCTAATGAACCGATGTTACGAACTGCCAGTTGCTTGTCAATACGCTTTATCAACCCCGCCAGCACACGACCCGGTCCACACTCTACCACATCCTGCACACCCGCCGATGCCAATGCCTGTACACACGCCACCCAACGAACCGATGAGGTAATTTGCTCCACCATCCGCTCCTTCAGATCCCCCAGCACATGCACCTCACCCGTCACATTCGAAAGCACCGGAACCGAAAGCTCACCCCACACAACCGACGCCAAAAAATCCGCCATCTGCTCGCCAGCCGCCGCCATCAACGGCGAATGAAATGCACCCGCCACCGGTAGCCGCACCACCCGCTTAGCACCCGCCTCCGTTGCCAATGACTCCGCCCGCTCAATCGACTCCGCACTTCCCGAAAGCACCGTCTGCGAAAGCGAATTAAAATTCGCCACATAACACTCCGCCCGTTCCGCAATGCTCACCAACTCCTCACCCGACAAATTCATCACTGCCAGCATCGCCCCCGGCGTCTGCTCGCACGCCGCCTGCATAAACGCCCCACGCGCCTGCAAAATGCGAACCGTATCCTCAAAACCAACCGCGCCCGCCACATGCAACGCCGTCCACTCCCCCAAACTATGTCCCGCCAAAAAATCAATCTCGCCGCGCAGCCCTCGCTCCTCCATCGCCCGAAATGCCGCCACACTCGCCACAAAAATACCCAGCTGCGCGTGATGCGATAGATTCAACTCTTCCTGCGGCCCCTCAAAACAGACTGCCTGCAAATCGTACCCCACCACCTCATTAGCCCGCTCAAACAACGCAGCACAAACCGGAAGCTCATTCGCCAAATCCCGCCCCATACCAACTACCTGAGAACCCTGTCCCGGAAAAACTATCGCCCGCATCCTATCCCTCCCCACTCCAATACATTCGCCCCCCACGTAAACCCACTACCAAACACCGTCAACACCGCCAAATCACCCGCCTTCAGCACCCCTTCACGCGCCGCCTCATCCAACGCAATCGCCAGCGCCGCCGACGACGTATTCGCATACTTCTCCACATTCGAGAACATCCGATCCTCCACCCCCAACCGTTTCGCAATCGCATCGATAATCCGAATATTTGCCTGGTGCGGAATAAAACAAGCCACCTCATCAACCGCCACACCATTCTGATCCAGCGCCGCCATCACCGCATCACCCATTCGCGTAACCGCATGCTTAAACACATCCCGTCCCTGCATTCGAATAAAATGTTCCTTCCGATCCACCATCTCATGCGAAATTGGATTCCGGCTTCCCCCACCAGGTGTCCACAACAAATCCGCTAACGAACCATCCGATCCCATCACTGCCGGCATTACACCCCGTCCCGAATCACTAGCCCGCATCACCGCCGCACCCGCACCATCCCCGAATAAGATACAAGTCGACCGATCTTCCCAATCCAGAAACGCACTCATCTTCTCAGCGCCCACCACCAGCGCCGTATCCACCGCTCCACAAGCTATCTGCGCCCGAGCATTCTCCATCGCATACAAAAACCCCGAACACGCCGCACCCAAATCATAACAAAACGCATTTTTTGCCCCGATCTGATCCTGTACAAAACAAGCCGTACTCGGGAAAAACATATCCGGCGACAACGTCGCCACAATCAACAAATCAATCTCTTCCGCCGACAATCCTGCATTATCCAGCGCCGCCCGTGCCGCTGCTGCCCCCAGATCCGATGTCGCCTGATCCTCCGCACAGATCCGCCGCTCCTTCATCCCCGTCCGGCTGTAAATCCACTCATCCGACGTATCTACCAGTGCCGCCAAATCATCATTCGTCACCACTCGTTCCGGCACATATGAGCCCGTTCCCACAATTGAAACTGTCCGCCCCATATGCATCCACTACTCACCCACCACGGCAACCTTATCCGCCGCCGCAATCTTTTCTAACGCCTCTTCAATCAAATGATTCACATCATGGCTAACCGCCTCCATCGCCACGCGAATACCATTAAAAGCTGCCTCTGGATTCGACGAACCATGCCCAATCACCACAACCCCATTTGCACCCAATAACGGAGCACCTCCGTGACAAGATGGATCCGTTTTACGTCGCACCTCTTTAAAGACCCCTCTCGATAAGAGGTACCCAACTATCCGCAACGGCGTTTTACGAAACAACTCCTTCAACCACGAAGAAATCATACTCGCCACCGCCTCCGTCGTCTTCAACACCACATTCCCCACAAACCCATCACACACCGCAACATCTACCTGACCTGTAAACAAATCACGGCTCTCCACATTCCCCACAAAATTCATCTGCGCCCGTTCCAAAAGCGCAAAACTCTTCTTCGTTGTATCATTACCCTTCGCCTCTTCCTCACCAATACTCAGCAAACCCACTCGAGGCGAAGTCACCCCCAGGATTTCACGCGAATAAATACTCCCCATCACCGCGTACTGCTGCAACATCTCTGGAGTGCTATCCGGATTCGCCCCCGAATCCAACAATACATACGGTTCTTTAGATGTTGGAATAACCGTCGCAATCGCCGGCCGCGAAACGCCCTCAAGCGTCCGTAATTTCAACGTAGCCGCAGCTACCGCCGCACCTGTATTCCCAGCTGAAAATACCGCATCCGCCCGACCCTCTTTCACCAGGTCAATCGCACGCGCAATGGAGGAATCTTTTTTACGACGAATAGCTGTCGCCGGCGCCTCTCCCATGCCCACCACTTCTGAAGCATGCTCAATCTCGACACAAGCCGGAATCGGTTGTTTGGAAAGACCTAACTCCCGCTCAATGGCATCCCGGTTCCCCACCAGAATCAGACGCTCCAGCCCCTTCAAATCACGAGCGGCATGCAACGCACCCTCCACAATCGCCCGTGGCGCGTCATCGCCTCCCATCGCATCCACAGAAATGCGCATAAAATCTATTCCGACACTTCAACCGAAATAACTTGTCGACCCTTATACGTGCCCGTGCTCGGACAAACTCGATGAGGCAACGCCGGAGCACCCGACTGAGAAGTGGAAGCCCGAGCAATCGGCTTCTTCATATTCTGAGCCTTTCGACTGGCCGACTTACTTTTCGATGTTTTTCTCTTTGGTACTGCCATGATCCATCTCCTTCTATCCTACAAATCCAACGCATCCAGTGCCGACCACGCGTTCGGCCTATCATCCTCTTCACAACCACAAGCAGTGTGGTTCAAATTAACCCCGCACTGCGCACAAACACCCAGACATGCCTCCTTGCAAACCGCAAACGAAGGCACATGCAATATAAGCTCTTCCCGAAGATCCTCTGTCACATTCACTACATCGGTACCTTCCGGGGCCGGATAAGCGCGTAGAAAATCGGAAACCCCAATCGATGTCGAGAAAAATTCAGCACATCTTGAACACCGCAATGCCACCGCTAAATCCAATGACCCCCTCACAATCAACTCATCCGAAACACGCTCCACCGTAAATCGATATGCCACATCCCCCTCGCATCTCAAAAACCGCTCATCCTCCCAAGCCAGCACCGCAGCCGGTTCTAATCCCTCTAGAACCGATCCACCCTCCGGAATACGCGCCACCAAAACCTTCACTTCGCACCTCTCAACTTCACCCATTACGACATCTTCTCCACGCCTCGTCAACCCCTTGTTTTTGCCTAGCCCAGCATGCATAGGCCATGTAACGTATTCATCCATGGACAACTTTTCCACATCCCAAATAGCCACACCCCTCCTCCAGGCCATCGAACAACTAGGCTATCAACAGCCCACCCCCATCCAATCCGCCGCCCTTCACCCCATTCTCACCGGACACGACCTCATCGCCACCGCCCCCACTGGAACCGGTAAAACCATCGCCTTCGCCCTACCCCTTCTCCACCAGCTAATTACTCATTGGCAACGCCCTCGCGAACTCCGTACCCGCGCCCTCATCCTCTCGCCCACCCGCGAACTTGCCCATCAGCTCCATCAAACCATCGAACAGCTCACCCAAAACGTCGAACTCGTCACCACCCTCATTCACGGCGGCGTTCCCCCCACCCAGCAGATCGAGACCCTCCGCCCCGGCACCGACGTTCTCATCGCTACCCCCGGTCGACTCCTAGATCTTCTCAACCAGAAAGCCCTCAAACTTGACGAAACCCACCACATTGTCGTCGACGAAGCCGACCGCATGCTCGACCTCGGTTTTGCCCCCAATATCCGCACCCTCTTCAAACAGCTCCCCTCCCAACGCCAAGCACTGCTCTTCACCGCCACCATGCCCCCCGAAGCCCAAAAACTCGCCCACGACATCCTCCAAAAACCCACTACCCTCCAACTCGACCCCGACACCTCCTTCACCGCCCCCATCCAGCACATCCTCTACTACGTCGAAAAAAACAACAAATTTGCCCTCCTCGAATGGCTGCTCACCCAAACCACCCCCCAACGCACCCTCATCTTCTGCCGCACCCGCCGCGGTGCCGACCGCCTCACCGAACGTATGCAGCAAGCCAACCTCCCCGCCGCCGTACTACACGGCGAAAAATCACAAGCCCTTCGCCAACAACGCCTCGAACAATTCCGCACCGCACAAACCCCCATCCTCATCGCAACCGACCTCGCCGCCCGAGGCATCCATGTCGACGACATCCACTGCGTTATCAACTTCGATCTACCCGCCGAAGCCGAAACCTTCATTCACCGCACCGGCCGAACCGCCCGCGCCGGCGCCACCGGACACGCCATACACTTCTGCGATCCCACCGAAAAAAAATACCTACTTCACATCCAGCACACCCTCGCCACTGAACTCCCCCTCTCCACCGAACAGCCCTATCACAGCGAGCAAATCCGCCATTTCACCGGTGCAACACCCCAATCAAAACCATCCACCAAAAAGAAAGCCAGCACTCCAAAAAATCATTGGAAACTCACCTCCAATCAAACCCAACAACTCCACACTCACAATCGGAAATCCACCACCCGCAAAAACCCAAAACAGAAATAGCTTTAAAACTGAACAATCGTTCAGCTATGGTAAAGGCATCGAAACGGAGAAAATCTCATGCCCCGCACCATTAACCTAGCCGAAAAAATCGAACAGCTCCGCACATTCTACGCCATCGAACAACGAGACCCCACCTTTGCTGAACTCGCCGAAATCTTCGGCTACCGATCCAAAAATGCCGTATACGGTCCCCTCCAAAAACTAATTCAACTCGACTACATTCGCCAAAAAAAATCAGGTCGCCTCATCCTCACCCCCAAAATTACTGGCAGTAGCCGTCTACTCGGCACCGTACAAGCCGGCTTTCCCTCCCCCGCCGAAGAAGAACTCATCGACACCATCAACCTCGATCAATACCTCGTCCGCAACCCCGAAGCCACCTACCTGCTCACCGTCAGCGGCGACTCTATGATTGAAGCCGGCATCCACCCCGGCGACATCGTCCTCGTCGAAAAAGGCAATGCACCAAAAAAAAACGATATCATCATCGCTCAAGTCGACGGCGAATGGACCATGAAATACTTCGGCAAAGACAAACAAGGCGCCTATCTTGACCCTGCCAACCAAACCTACCAACGCATCCGCCCCGAGCGCTCCCTGACCATTGGCGGCATCGTAAAAGCTGTCATTCGCAAATATTCCTGATTCTAATCCGCTTTTCCTTTACAGTCGCAAATTAAATCTTTTGGATATGTGCCTATTAATCAACCCCACTAGGCACAACATGACCCAAAAAAAAATTGAACATCCCACCCACGGTGCCCCCATCGAAATCCACTCCTACGGCAAGCTAAACGTCCCCGAAAACCCCATCATCCCCTTTATCGAAGGCGACGGCGTAGGCGCCGAAATTACCGCCGCGATGAAGCGCACCCTCGACACCCTCATTGAGCAAACCTACGGCAACACCCGTCGCATCGAATGGCTCGAAATATACGCCGGAGAAAAAGCCGCCCGCCTCTACGGTGACGACCACTGGCTCCCCCAAGAGACCCTCGACACCATCAACCAATACCGCATCGCCATCAAAGGTCCCCTCACCACCCCCATCGGCAAAGGCCGTCGCAGTCTAAACGTCACCCTCCGTCAAGAACTCGACCTTTATGTCTGCCAACGTCCCGTCACTTGGTTTAAAGGCGTTCCCTCCCCCGTCCGCAACCCCGAACAGGTCAACATGGTCGTCTTTCGTGAAAACTCAGAAGATATCTATGCCGGTATCGAATGGGAAGCCGACTCACCCGGCGCTCAAAAAATCATCCACTTTCTCCAAAACGAAATGGATGTAAACCGCATCCGTTACTCTCAAGAGTGCGGCATCGGCGTCAAGCCCGTCTCCCGCAAAGGTTCCGAGCGCCTCATCCGCGCCGCCCTCGAATACGCCATCCGTAACGACCGCCAATCCGTCACTCTCGTCCACAAAGGCAACATCATGAAATTCACCGAAGGCGCCTTCCGCCAATGGGGAATAGACCTCGCCGAAAAAGAGTTTGGCGCCGTCTATCACGGCACCGAAAAATGCTACACTTTCACCAACCCTAACACCGGCCGCGAAATCGTTCTCAAAGACTGCATCTGCGATGCCTTCCTACAAAACATCCTACTCAAACCCCACGAATACGACGTCATCGCCACCCTCAACCTCAACGGCGACTACGTCTCCGATGCCCTCGCCGCCTGCGTAGGCGGTATCGGCATCTCCCCCGGCGCAAACATCAACTACCGCGACGGCAAAGCCATCTTCGAAGCCACCCACGGAACCGCTCCCGATATCGCCGGTAAAGACATTGTTAACCCTTGCTCACTCATCCTCTCCGGTGAAATGCTCCTGCGCTACCTAGGCTGGACCGAAGCCGCCGACCGCCTTCTCCAATCCGTCAACACCACCATTCAAAACCGAACCGTTACCGCCGATTTCGCCCTGCTCATGGAAAACGCAACCCCCCTCAGCTGCTCCGCCTTCACCGACAAACTAATCGAAAATCTTTAGTTCTGAAAGATCGCCCGTTGAGCCTCGAGCAGCTCCCCGATCCCCTTCTGCGCTAACCCCAGCATCTGCATCAGCTCATCCGTCGAAAACGGCTCCTCCTCCGCTGTACCCTGCACCTCGATAATTTTTCCCGAAGCCGTCATCACAAAATTAGCATCCACCTCCGCCGCCGAATCCTCCAGATAACACAGATCCAGAATGGGTGTGCCTTTATGAATCCCCACACTGATCGCCGCCAACTCATCCTTCAGCGGACTCTCCTTCAAAAGCCCCTCTTCCATCAAACGCGCCACCGCCAACTTCAATGCCACAAACGCACCTGTAATCGACGCTGTACGGGTACCCCCATCTGCCTCAATCACATCACAATCCAGAAAAATCTGCCGCCGACCCAATTTCTGCAAATCAATTACCGCCCGTATCGAACGCCCAATCAACCGCTGAATCTCCATCGTCCGACCGCTCAACTTACCCCGAGACGCCTCACGCTGCGTCCGATCCGCCGTCGCCCCCGGTAACATACTATACTCCGCCGTTACCCAGCCCCCCGGCACATTCTGATATCGCATCCAGCCTGGAACTGACTCATCAACACTCGCCGTGCAAATCACACGCGTCTGCCCCATCTCCACCAACACCGACCCCTTTGCCGACGAAATAAATCCCGGCGTAAGCCGTACCGGCCGAAGCGCATCTGCCGCTCGCCCGTCAATCCGTCGATTCTCCTGCTCCAAAGCCGCAGTCACATCAATACCCCCGCTTAAATTTTCTTTTCTAACCATTCCGATACCTTGAACAGAATTCCCGCAGAATGCAACGGTCAATCCCCCTCACTCTATCACAACGAAACCCCACTAAAACCGATTGACAACCCGGCCAAGCATGCTAGATTACAACGCTTTTCCGAACACAAGGATCGAAACAAATGAAACGTACATACAACCCATCTAAACTCAAGCGTGCTCGCAAATGTGGATTTCGTAAACGCATGGCTACCGCCGATGGTCGCGCCATTCTCAAACGTAGACGCCAGAAAGGCCGCAAGCGCCTAACTGCTGTATAGTCTATCATGCCGAAACCCCGTCAAAGGGAGTCGTCGGAACAAGCAATCGACTCAAGCCCGCCCTACAGCGGGCTTACTCATACCCACACCCTTCAACGCCAGCAACGCATCACCCGTAACAACCACTTCCAAGAAACCTTCGCCCAACAACAAAAATGGGTCGGGAAATACCTCATTCTCTGGCTACGCAACACGCCCGATGCCAACTTACGCCTCGGCGTCATCTCCAGTAAAAAAGTGCACCTACGTGCTAACAAACGGAATCTTGCTCGCCGCCGCATCCGCGAAGCCTACCGCCATCTACGCCCCCAACTCCAAGGCAATACAGACCTCGTCTTCGTCGCGCGTCGCGCTCTGCTCACCGCTCCGCACCACGCTCTGCAAGCAGAGATGCTCCACCTCACCAAAGCGGCCGGACTGCTAGCCGACACAAACCAGCAAAAAACTGATAAAAATGACTAATCCGCTCGCTATCCCCCTCATCCTACTGATTCAACTTTATCAAAAAACCCTAAGCCCACTGCTTGGCAACCGTTGCCGCTTTCATCCCAGCTGCTCCAACTATTGCATTGAAGCCCTCCGGCAACATGGTATGGTTCGCGGTCTTTGGTACGCCATAAAGCGAATCGGCTCCTGCCACCCGTTTCATTCAGGGGGTTATGATCCGGTTCCCAAGGCCGAACAACATAAAAATAAAGAGATCCCATGAACAAAAAAGATTTTACCATCGTCATCCTCCTCGCCCTTCTCATTCCCGCTTGGATGTTCATCGACCGAACCTTTGTTGCACCTCGTTACGCTCAGCCCCTTCCGGCTCCTACGCCCACAACGGAACCAGCATCACCCGTAACACCCACTCCCACGTCCGCAGCTCCCGCAACCATCAGCGCCGCTCCCGCACCAATACCCGCTGAAAACCCATCCACGCAGGAAGCGATCCTCCCCGAAGAGACAATCACGCTCAAAAACGACCAACTTCAACTCACGCTCAGCTCCCGTAGTGGAGGTATCACAGCCGTTACGCTCTATAATTATTACGCTGAAAACAGCACCGAAAGCCAACCCGTCTCTTTCACCTTCGCCGACCAACCTGCCCTCATTTACGAAGGCATCACTGGGCTCGAGAAAAATGACACCTTCCAGCTCCGTAAAACCAAACCCCATCAAGCCACCATCGTCAAAACCCTTCCCTCCGGGATTCAATTTGAACGAACTCTCTCTATTAAAGATAACTACAAAATCGAATTCACCGACCGCTTCATCAACCAGGCCGACCAAGCCCTACTCCTTCCTGCCCGCCGAATTCAAACCGGCTACATCGCCAACCCCGCCGGAACCGACAGCATGCAAGGCCTTCACATACTCGGCGTCGACTCCTATACCCCCGCCGGTGGCATCAACTACTGGGGTCGCAAACTGAACAAGTTATTCAAACAAGCCGATAAACCCGCCCAACTCGACACCGTACCCGAAGAGATGCGCCTTGAGATCGTCGACTGGGTCTCCGCTAAAAATAAATTTTTTACCCAAATCCTGCGCCCCCACGAACCTCTTGCCACCATGGCACTGCTCGCCAACCGTGATATCACTGAAAAAGGCATCATACCCACCTCAATCGCCGCCGCCCTCCAATTCCCATCCACTGCGATTGACCAGCAAAACGAATTTAACCTTACCTACACCTTCTTCATCGGCCCCAAACAGTTCGACCTACTCAAACAGGCCGGCAACAACATGGAAAAAGTTATGGAGTTCGAAACCATCGGATTCTGGAGCTTCACCAACATCCTCATGGAACCCTCCCGCAAAGCCCTCTTAACCACCATGAACTTTTTCAACCGCACCCTACCCGGCGGATATGGCATCGCAATCATTCTCTTGACCCTTCTCATCCGTATCCTCTTCTGGCCGCTCACTCACAAAAGCACCGAAAGCATGAAACGCATGCAGGAGGTTCAGCCCGAGCTCAAGGCCCTTCAAGAAAAATACAAAAAAGATCCCCAGCGCATGCAGCAGGAGACGATGAAACTTTACAAAGAGAAAAAAGTGAATCCGATGGGCGGCTGCCTTCCCATGTTTATCCAGATTCCCGTCTTCTTTGCTCTATTTACCGTGCTGCGCAACGCCATTGAACTACGCTTCTCCAGCTTCCTCTGGATTCGTGATCTAAGTGCCTCCGAAAACCTCTTTGCCGGACAGATTCCTTTTGTCGGTGCACTCAACATACTTCCAATTCTCATGTCCCTCTCCATGATCTGGCAGCAAAAGCTCTCCTCGCCCGGAACCGCCATGACGCCAGAGCAACAGCAACAACAGAAGATCATGATGTTCATGATGCCCATGATGATGCTCTTCTTCTTCTACAGCATGCCCTCCGGACTCGTTCTCTACTGGACCGTAAGCAACCTGCTCATGATCGCTCAAATCGGAATGCGCAACCTCCGCAAGAAAACCGCTTGAGGTCTATCAACGCACCCGCCGCAGATGCGACGACAATATTTTTAATTGGTCCCGATATTTTGCCACCGTCCGCCGCGAAATATTAATATTCCGCTCCTTCAACAACGCCACCAACTGCGCATCCGAATACGGTTTTTTCCGATCCTCCTGCGCAATTATCTCCGCCAACACCGTCTTAGCATGTTCATTAGAAACGAGCTCCCCCGAAACCGTCCGCACCCCCGGCTTAAAGAAATACTTCATCGCCAGCAATCCCCGCGGTGTCTCCATATACTTCCCCGCCACCGCCCGACTAACCGTCGTCTCATGCACCTCTAACCGCTCCGCCATCGTCCGCATATTCAACGGACGCAACCCCTCCACACCCTGCTCAAAAAACCCCCGCTGAATCGTCACCAACTCCCCCGCAATCCGCTCAATCATACTGATCCGCTGATCAATACTCTGAATCATCAACCGCGACTTCGCCAGCTTCTCCCGAATATATGCCTTCGTCTCCGCTGGCGTACTCTTATCCTTCAACAACTCCAAATAGCGTTGATTCAAAAACAACTTCGGATACGGCTTCCGATTGCTACGAACACGAAGCGCCCCCTCCACCTCCTCCACAAAAATCTCCGGTGTCACCTCCTCAATCGCATCCACACTCAACTGCAATCCCGGCTTCGGATCCAACTGCGCCACCCGCTCCGCCAACACCGTAATCCGCTCCAGCGGCAACTCCATCAAACCCGCAATCTCTTCCAGTCGATTCCGCCCCAGCAAATCCAAATGATCCCGCACCAACGCATACGCCTCACCAGTCGTCTCACCCGCCCGCTCCAACTGCAACAACAGACACTCCCGCAAATCACGTGCCCCAACCCCCGCCGGATCCATCCCCTGCACCGCTTGCAATACCCGCTCAAACATGGCCGCAGGAAAATCCGGTCGATCCATCATCTCTTCCAAATCCAACTGCAAATACCCCTCATCATCGATATTTCCAATCAACAACTCCGCAATCGCCCGCTCCTGAGCATCCAAATCCACCATCATTAGCTGCTCCAACAGCTGATCCTGCAACGACGCTCCCTCCGAAAGCGACTCCATCAAAAACTGATGCTTCTCCTCCGCATCCGCACCCAACCCAGATGAACGCTCCCCCGACCAATCATCCCCAAGCGCTGCCATCTCCGCATCAAACTGCTCCGCATCCTGCGTACCCGTCTCCACCTCAATCTGAGCATCTGCCTCCGGCTGCTGCACCTCCAGCGTTGGATTCGCACTCAACTCCTGCTTCACCAGTTGCTGCAGATCCATCAACGACATCTGCAAAATTTCCATCGACTGATACAGCTGCGGCGACAACGCCTGCTGCATCTTCATCTCTTGACTGAACCCCATCTCTGCCATGCCCCAAACCTACTCACCCCGCGCCAAAGAGCAAGCCCCCAGTTGGCACACCAATCCATTCACAAAAATATTCCAACCACGCCCGCACTCAACTACACTGCACATCATAAGAAGAAAGAAACTATGCAACTACAACTCTCTGTCCTCGCCAGCGGTAGCTCCGGCAACGCCACGTATATCGCTACCCCCTCCACCCGCATCCTAATCGACGCTGGACTCAGCGCCAAACAGATCGAACTTCGTCTTCAGCATATCGGCGTCTCCCCTGCCAGCCTCACCGCCATCTGCCTCTCCCACGAACACTCCGATCACACCAACGGCGCCCGTGTCCTCCAAAAACGCTACCAACTCCCCCTATACGCCAATCAGCCCACCGCCTCTGCCCTCCAGCGCGGCTCCAAAGGCAACGAATACCAATTCAACATCTTTCAAACCGGCGCACCCTTCACCCTCGGTAACCTCACCCTCGAACCCTTTCACATTCCCCACGATGCCGCCGA
The DNA here is from genome assembly GCA_964014015.1 of uncultured Kiritimatiellaceae bacterium. Classification (GTDB taxonomy): domain Bacteria; phylum Verrucomicrobiota; class Kiritimatiellia; order Kiritimatiellales; family Pontiellaceae; genus Pontiella. The sequence continues at coordinate 214 of CAXGYR010000006.1, read as the reverse complement.
ACCCGTCGGCTTCCGCATCTCAGACCATAACATCCACATCGGCATCGTCACCGACATCGGCATGGTCACCCGACTTGTCGCCGAAAAACTTAAAGGCTGCGCCTGCCTCGTCATCGAAGCCAACCACGACGTCGACTTGCTTCGCGAAGCCCCCCGCCCCTGGTCACTCAAGCAACGTATCCGTAGCCGGCAAGGCCATCTCTCCAACGTCGAA
>CAXGYR010000005.1:0-44747 GCA_964014015.1 uncultured Kiritimatiellaceae bacterium | reverse complement strand
CGGTCTCGGCATTCCTGCTGAACCGCTCTTCCGATCTTAAGGTAAGAATGTCCGGATTCAGGTGCACTGTGTTCTTAACGGGAATGATTTTTCGATATTGAGGATTGCCGCGTTCCGAGCTGCCGACGGTGTAGACGCCATGCCGCGGACTATATTGTCCGCTGAACACACAGGCCCGGCTCGGTGCGCAGTTGGCCGCAGGAGCATACGCTTGAGTAAAAAGCATCCCCTCCGCCCGTAACCGGTCTATGTGAGGTGTTCTATACTTCGGATTATTAAATCCAACATCCATCACACCCAAATCGTCTGCTATAATCATTACAATATTGGGTTTCTCCATTGCCAACACATGGAAAAACAAGCTGGTAAAAATAATGATTGAAACACTTCGCTCCATGCATCTAACTCACTTTACTATTGAATAAATTCTTGCTGCTGACGACCCACGTCATTCAGTTCGTGGCGAAGTAATTGCTTTTTTATCGCCCGCAACTCACTTTGAAGTTCTTGTAACTGCCGGCTATTCTCTTTCTGAACAAACTCTTTTTCGCTGCCAATAGACGGCAAATCCTTGTAAATAAACGGTTGATTGGGAGCAATAGTTTCAAAAGTAATCACCGCGCTATCTGGGCCATTAATGCTTTTTTTAAGCACATCCGCCCGTACCGTTATTTTTCCCGGCTCCATCCCTGATCGCACCAGGGCAACCGCTTCCCCCCACAACAAACGTTGTGGGTTAATCTCACTGTCCAGTCCATCAACTAACTCCCCCGCACCCTCAACTCGAAACCGAATATATTCATCACTTAAACGTTTCACGCCACCGCCGGCATCAACCAAATACGCTACAACAGGCGTAATATCACTACCATCCGCCAGCGGCTGTACGCCCGAATCATCCACTTTTAAAAATAGTCGCCGTTTCTGCCCGACTGGCCAGCGCCTGTGTTCTACCATCACTTCACCATCGATCAATCCTTCTGCTATCATTAGAGCATCCTCGACAAAGGGCTGATCTATCTTTCCATATTCTTTTTTGTTTTTATTACGAGCATCGACATAGTCATACACATTTTTAAAAACCACTGGCACACGAGGAACTGGACTTGATGGATCTTTGGTTTTCTTAACACCCACCTGCTCACCAAACAGCGTCAATCTAACTTCGTCACAATTTGAAAAAACAACAACATTTGACGGCGAAAAAGGCGTCATCAGATGGGCAATAAAAACAAACGGCTCAGCCTCCACCATTGGGACATCTTCAAGCCCGTCGACCGGAAGAAGGCTCTTAAATAGATAATACGAAAACTTCGGTTGACGGTAAGCATCCATAACACCTCCCCAAAACGGCTCTGAATGATATCCCCGCTGGTGGTCAAACGAATGCCATAGAGTAGCTCCCACCAACGACTGGCTTGCTCCATAAATTTTAGTTAACGATGGCCAGATATGCGTTACTCCATTTTCAGTCCATTCCTCCTTAAAATAATGCATTGCCTGTCGAATCTGCGCCTCTTCACCCCACTGTTTCGCTACGCGGCTTACTGAATTATGATCGATCCAATTATCGACAAAATCACCCCACTCGCGCTTAAAAACACTTTTATCCTTATGGACACCCCAAACCGTATCATCCGCAAAGAGCACATCGAATAGGTGCTGGTTTTTACCTCTTTTCTCACGAGCATCGCTCGCAGTATAACATCCAGCATACGGATATTCCTCTTTGGCCGCTTGTGTAGCTCGCTCAGCAAAGGCAAGTGGAAAATGGGTTTCATTGGGAATCACCTCCCATAACAGAACAGATGGACGATTACGTTCTAGACGAATCATCTGACGAATATTCCGCAACATTCGCTCTTCAAAAATAGGCTTCTCATTCCAAAATTGCCACCCTGGTATTGTTGCAACAACAAAAAGCCCCAGCGCATCGCACGCATCCATAAACGCCGGATCCTGAACATAATGTGCTGATCGGATTACCCGCATACCAACACGCCTTAATTTTAGCGCGTCGCGCCAATGCAAACTATTAGGAAGTGCATGTCCAATATGTGCAAAATCCTGATGTCGATTCGCACCCACTAGCGGCTCCGCATACCGTTTTCCATTTAGGAAGAACCCCTCACGTCCACGCAGTTCAATCGACCGAATTCCTACACGTTTTCTGAAATCATCTAGCACATTGCCAGACTGATCCATCACCCTCAAAAACAGATTGTAAAGATGGGGATGGTCCGGACTCCATAACAACGGATTATTGACCTGTAAAGAATGTGCAGAGATTACTGACTCTCCCTCCAATAAACGGTGTTGATGCATCGTGTGCGCCACTAGATTTCCATCTTTATCTTTTAATTCCAGACGCACCTGCACCTGACGCTTCTTTCCCTTATTTTTTAGATCAACATTCACCAGCACAGATGCGGATTCATCCGAAACATTCTCACATCGAACAAAAACACCTCCCCCTGCTACGTTATCCACCGCCAATGGATGCGTCACATACACTTCCTGATGAGTCACCAACCAAACATCACGATATATTCCGCCAAAGTATGTGAAGTCCATTGTCTCCTGTTTTTTACCCGGTGGAAAATCTGGGTCATTGCTATTATCTGCACGAACTGCAATCACATTATTGCTACCAAAACGAACCAACTCCGTCACATCCAGATGGATCGGTAGATATCCTCCCGCATGCTCTTTAACAAACTCTCCGTTGAGCCATATTTTTGATTTCCCCATTATACCTTCAAAGTGAATCATAATCCGCTTGCTCTTTAGGGAATCTTCTAATGAAAAATGCTTTCGATACCATGCTGGACCTTGATAATTAATACTTCCACTTGCCGAAAGAGGAAGCAGCTCCAAGCCATCTGGCAGGTTAACCACACGCCAGTCAGAATCATCATATTCAACAGTGTGCGCACCCAGTGCATCTGCCTTCATGAAACGCCAGCCAACGTTAAAATTTATTGCCGCGCGAACCTCCGCATCTGTCTCAAAAAATCCAGCCGTTGAGAATTCCGGTTGATATGCTGAAGACGCAAGGACTATTCCTAGCGGTAATCCGATTGCAACCGCCAATAGGCTTCTGAATGCGCGATCTATACCCCAGTTAACCGACTCTGGCATATCCCTAACCATCACTGTGTTGTCCAACGAATTAAATTATAGAAAATTTTATCTGCCACAGGATCCACATCCAAATTTTCAACCAAGCGTAGCGTGTTCAAGATATAGCGACCAGCACCGTGCTCCACCACGCCCATATCCATACCATAAAAAGCAGGTTCAGGGCCGATATAGCTCTGTTTATCGGTATCGCTCGCATAGAAACCATAGCTCACAGAACCCACAATCAGATCATTACCCATACCTCTGAGCACATAAGGCGACCATACATTCTCATACTCTTGACCCATCATGCTGTTAACCGGCAACCCCTCAAAGACTGGATGATCGGTTACCACATGCGAAACGCCTACCCACAATCCAAGTGCATGAACCTTATCCTTCGTAATCGGCAACACCTTATCTGATGGCAACTGCGCCGCCCAATACGGACTACCACCTCGCACCAATGCACACAGATAAACAGCCGTGCCCCCCGAAGTAACAAACGTCTCTACATCTTGAAAGCGCTTTTTTAACTCCGGCGAATTCGCCTTATTTGCTACCACAAAAACTGGCATCGATACTGCCGTTGTTTCGCTGAACTCTTCGAAAGTTATACCCTGCTTACGTAAAAATGGTTTCAACTGATTCTGCGGATCCAGAACCGCCACCTCTGCTTGCGGAATGCGCAGAGCAAGCTCGTCAAACACATCAAAATCAAACCGATTCTCCGCTATATTTTTACCGGTCAGATCAGTTAAACGCACCTCAACATGATACGCTCCTGACCAGTTCGCTGAATCCAGTCGCTCACGCAACAGCTCTGAAACACCGACTTTAAATTGGATGTTCTCTTGCCATTTTTTCAGAACTTTTCCTTTCTGGCTTACCACGCGAACCTCAAGACGCCCCTCCACTGAGTCCAAATCATTAATCCCCGTAATCTCAAGAACAAGAGGTTCTCCCGCATAATTGTTACGCGGCATTACTCGTACCGCGACATATTGCGGGGCATTAGCCTCTTTTGTTCCCACATACGCCTCTTTGGGATTCCGCCATAAATCCAACAGCCCCGCCCCCAATACCCAATCGCCACCCGTAAGCGCATGAACACAATACCCCCGAATCATCGGATTTGAGCGGATAGCCTCAATCATTCGTTTATTCGCATCGGAATGTAGCTGCTGCTGCTCTTGAATAAACGTTTCCAATTCTGGATAGACCGCATCTAGCCCACTCTCTTTCAGCACAGCCCTCGTCGTCTCCTCCAACATCAGATGATATCGATAGGGTGGCACTAGCGGATTCCCCTCTTTCCGGAAACGCTTATTGTTCTCCACCACATCCGGAATGCTCCCATATCCAATTTCCGACACCAGCGACATCAACCCCGGCTTCGTATGCTTATTGGTTACCTGCTTCGGATCAAATCCCGCTGCGCGCATTTCCTCCGAGGTCATCCCAAGCGCAAGGAACGAATCGTAGGTATCGTCATTAATCGGTGCGCCACAATAGATATGAATGTCATTAAACGTAATTGGCTCAACCTCATACGGCAGATATATGTTTGCTCCGTCAGCAAATCCCCCTGACTCATCTAAAATTAGTCGCGACGGGTCCAGTTCGCGCGCCAACATCGACATCGGGTGCTTTAACAGCTTCAACTCCTTGCGCCAGATTTCATTAAACATCTCCCACTGCACAATACACGCACGGTTGCGGTCGCGTAGAATAGCCGCCCGCACCTCCTGCTCAATGCGTCGCGGCATATCCGGCGTCACAGTTGGCCACAGTTTCATACACTCGATCGGAAGACCGCCAATCACCAGCATCCCCATCTCATCGCACAGATCTAACCAAGCTGGCGGCGGTGGCTTGCGCCACGGTCGAATCATATTAAAGCCCGCCTCTTTCGCCAACTGAATCTCTCGCCGCGCCATCTCCATCGTATCCGGCACAGCTAACTTGGTAGGATAAAGTCCCTCAAAAAAAGCAGCTTTAATATATATCGGTGCACCGTTAAGCACAAATTCCTTGTTCCGAATCGTCATCTCACGCATACCGAATTGCACTTGCTCTTCATCCGATCCCAACACACGAACCGTAGCCGTGTAGAGATGCGGTTCATCCGGCGACCAATATTTCACATCTGGAAGTGAAAGCGTCCACTTCGCCTGATTTATACCGGGCTGCAACGGTACCTTTTCTCGCACCTGAGCTACCACCGCTTCTTCATGAGAAACAATGATCTCTACCTCTGCCACATCATGGGTAGTCTGAGTGTTATCCAACGAAAGTTGAATCCGCGCAGTCTCATCCTGTACCTGAGGAATAACGAAAACATCCTCAATCACCAGCGCATCGGAAGCCACCAACCGAACCGATTGCCATATTCCTCCCACAATCGCCCCCCGCCAATGCGGCGCATCGTTTTTACCCAAACCATCTATCACCAGATCATCTCGTGTCACGATCGGCCCAACCACCCGAACACTCAGAAAATTCTCTTCCCCAGTATGTAAGAACTCATCCACCCGAAAATCAAACGGACCGTAGCCACCCTCGTGTCGCCCCACACAAAAATCATTTAGCCAAACTTCCGCAATATAATTTACGGCATCGAACTGCAATCGTACTACTTTCTGGTCCCACTCCACGGGCACATCAAAAACAGTTCCATAAATCGCAACTCCTTCATAATCCTGTTCAATTTCTTCCCAACAACTAGGCACCGTAATCTCACGTGTTTCCAACGCTTGAAATGCCGCTTTCAACTGCCAATCCAACCGGCGGCCCTGGTTCTCTTCATCAAACAGTATGCGCCATGTACCATCCAACACCCGCACATCACGCAACGAACCCGATGCCGAAAAAGTTAGTAGAGCCGCAAGCAGCACAACCATCCCACGTTTCATAATCAAACTTCCTTTATCTACGATTCATTCGTCTTGTTACGATGTTGATTATATTCCCACCACGTCAATGAACCGTCCTTATCTGAATCCGCTTCTGGGTGCTGTTTAAAGTATTGTGTTTTCCACGCTTCATTAGCTGCCTGCGTTGTTGCATCAGGTATCTCCTCCTTGATATCTGACTGCTCCGCTTCAGACATCTTTGGCCCATCCTTGTAGGCCTTATATTCGGCCCAACTCAACGTGCCATCTTGGTTACGGTCAGCTGCAGGATGCTTTTTAAAATAGGCATTTTTCCACTCCTCCGCTGTTGCCTCCTTCACAACTGGGCGTGGAATCGACGCCGGTATACGCTCCATCAACTGGCTGCGAAAATCAACCAACTGCTCTTCATATTCAGAACGCAACGCCAAGTTTGTCCACTCCTTAGGATCTTTCGCGGTATGATACAGCTCTTCTTTTCCATTCGAATACCGGATGTACCGCCAATCTTTAAACCGCAATGCATAGCTCTGCTCCGCTGGATCATAATAGTTGCTCCAGCGATAGAGAGCCGTAAGCGCCGCGGCTGGACCGTCCCATACACCCGCACGCGGATGTTCCAAAAGTGGTTTTAAACTAAACCCATCCAGCGCTCGGCCCTTCTCATTCTTACGTGTATCACCCTTCAACCCACACAACTCAATCAATGTAGGATAGAGATCAATCAATGAAACAGGTGCATCGGACACACCTCCTGCCTCCGCCACTCTCGGCACCCGTATAATCAGCGGAACGCGAGTGCTCTCCTGCCATAGAGAATTCTTATACACATAATCTTTTTCCCCCATTCCCCAACCATGATCGCTTGTTAGGATAATAATCGTATTATCTCGTAACGGACTCGCATCCACCACCTCAATAATCTCACCGATCAAATCATCAACCGAGGCAACGCTTGCCAAATACGCTTGGATAAATTTTTTCAACGCCAGTTCGCGGTCGCCACCAAACGAAGCGATTAAACTATCATAAATTTTAGTACCCCGATCACTACTTCGATCATCCTCATTAGGCTGTAAGGTATGCTTGAATGTATCCGCCGCATCGTTTTCTAAAATATTTGGTAACGGAATCGACTCCAGTGGAAAACGATCAAAATACTTTTGCGGAACAATCAGGGGTGTATGCGGACGCAAGAACCCCACGCCCATAAAGAACGACTGTCCATTCGGCTGAGCGGCAAATTTTTTCAGATGCTCCACGGCCCACGACCCGCACAACTCATCGCCCGTCGGGTCACGATCGTCGTCCGACTCATATCGCAATGTCCGTTGCTTCGCCCAATTACCCGTCCGCCAAGAAAAGGGTTTCCCATTTTCCGGTGAAATCTCCCCCGTCAATTTAAAGAGCGGACCAAACGATCCATCAATCGCACCAAAATCATCTCGGAATGGCGCCTTGTTCCACGGATGCGCCACCGTTTTCTCCTCATTATACGCAAACGGACCATAGTCTGCCCGATGACCGAACTCATCCCACTCCTGCTCTCCTCGGTTATGCATCAATTTGCCCGTTCCCAGTGTGTAGTATCCGTTCTGCCGGAAATAATTCATGAGCGTACGTGAATTCCTCAGCACCTCGTACTCGTCCCAATTATCAAAGCCATAACACTGCGATGTATGAGGATATAAGCCCGTCATAAAACTAGCCCGCGACGGATTACAAATCGGAATGGTGCAGTGCGCCTGCGTAAACGAAACGCCACTCTCCGCTAGCCGTCGCATGTGTGGCGTGGCTAGTCTCGGATAATCTCCGAACCCTTCCACATAGTCATTTAAATCATCACAAACGATTAAAATAACATTGGGTTGCCCCACCATCGCATTCGCGCTACTCGCCGCATCTGCCGCCAAACAAATCGCTAGCCCCACAACGGCCAAAAACACTCTTCTCATATCACTGCCTCAATCTTATCTACTCAAAACCGACGTATCTACGCGATGCTCCTACACGCAGTAATCAACAATTTCTTCCGCCACCGTCACCGACTGAATATAGGCCACCACGGTATCGTGCTCCGGATAGACACAATACGCTTTAAAAGCCGTCTCATCCGCATACACCGCAATTAAGCTCACATCAAAAAAAGAAGCCCCGTAATCACCGATGTTAAGCGCCACTTCATAGGCACTTATTTCTGGAATAATGCCCGGCAACTCATCAAGCCGACGCTTCACCTCCACCGCCAGTTCCGCCTTGTTCATTCCGTTTGCTTCCTCTTTCAACTTCCATAAAACAATATGTTTATACATTTGTTTCTCCCCATTAACTTTCGTTTACCGTTTGCCTTAATCCAGCAGCACCGACACACGCTTTAGTGTCAAATACTCCTCTATACTATACTGCGAACAGTCCTTACCCACGCCGCTCTGTTTCAATCCTCCGTGCGGCAACTGAACCGAATAGTGCGGCTCATTCACACATACACTCCCCGCCTGAATATCACGTGCAGCCCGCAACCCCGTCTTTAGATCCGTCGTAAACACATAGGCCGCCAACCCATACGGCGTATCGTTCGCAAGCGCCACTTCATCATCTGCATCCGAAAAAGATACAATCGGCAATACCGGTCCAAATATTTCCTCCCGCACCACACGCATCGGCTGTTGCACATCCGAAAGAATCGTCGGCTCCATAGAGAATCCCGGCCCTTCCTTCGGCATTCCACCGCAACATAGCGTAGCTCCCTCGCGTACTGCCTCCTCAACCATCGCGAGCACACTTGCCCGTGCCCGTTCTGTAATCAACGGCCCCACCTCAACCGTTGCCGCGCGCTTAACCGCTGCCTCCACAAACGCATCGTACACCGATTCATGAACAAAACAGCGATTCGGCGAAACACACACCTGCCCACAATTTACAAACTTCAGATCGACCACTTTGTGCGCAGCATCTACTACATCCGCATCGGAATAAACCACTACCGGCGAATTCCCCCCCAACTCTACTGAAAAATGCTTCACACTGGTGCACGCTGCATTCATCACCTCCAGACCACCCCGTGTCGAACCAATCATCGTCACCAACGCCGGCACCTCACTCGTTAGCAACGGCCGTACCGCTTCATGATCCTGACTCGTCACCATATTCAACACCCCATCCGGCAACCCCGCCTCCTTCGCCAAATAAGCCACCTCCAACGAAGCTAACGGAGTCTCAGGCGAGGGCTTAAGAATCACCGAACATCCGGCAGCCAACGCCGGCCCAATTTTATACGCCACATTCAATAACGGAAAATTCCATGCCAGCACCCCCACACAAACACCCAGCGGCTGCCGTAACATATAATGCATAAAACGTCCTTCTGGATCGTGCAGAACCGGTTGGTCCAACCGCTCTACCTCTTCCACAAAAAAGCGTAAACACTGGCCCAACATCCCAAAATCATACTCCGCATTATCTTGCGGCTTTCCCGTTTCCAATTGCAATAATTCAACCAATCGTGCCCGGTTCGCCTCCAACACATCCACATACCGTAACAAAACCGCTTTTCGCTCGGCTCCCGACATTGCCGACCATCTCTCAAAGCCCGCCTGCGCTTCCACTAGAACACTCTCCACCCCCGCCTCATCCAGTTCAGGCGCTTGACCCACTATCTCACCCGTCGCCGGATTCATCACATCGAAAGCAGACGCCGTCGTTACCTGCTTCCCACCTATCAACATCGGATATATCTTCTCAGCCATTTTTCTTCTCCGTTTTCTGAACACAATATTGATGTAACGCCTCCCGATCCGGCTCCACACCCAAACCCGGTACCATCGGAACACGTGCCACCCCCTGCACCACCTCAACAGACTGTGCAAACATCTCATCCCGCATGGGATTCGATGTTAAATCCCGTTCCAATAAAGGCCCCATTGGCTCTGCCCGCCCTGGTTCCTCATACGTCGTCGCCAAAAAATGTAACGCACAAGCCAAATTAAGTTGCGTTCCCCAGCAGTGCGCAATCGTATTTACCCCCATTGACGAAGCAATGCTTCGAATCTTCAATGCCTCCGTTGGCCCCCCGCAATACGCCAAATCCGGCTGCGCAATTTGAATTCCGCCCTTCGACAGTAGCGCCTGAAAACCAAACCGAGTCTGTTCACACTCTCCTGCCGCCAGGGGCACCGCCACCGTATCCGCTAGCTGACGATACTGCTCAGCAAGTATAGGCGAAAGCGGCTCCTCAAACCATTTATAATCAAGCTCACTCAGCAACGATCCAATCTCAACTGCCTCCGGCAGATCATAGGCATGGTTCGAATCTGCCATCAACCGAACCCCCGGAAACGACTCCCGCATCGCAATAATTAGCCGCTTATCAAACGTAATATTTTTCCCTACCTTAATCTTAAGGGCCCCAAATCCCTGCGCAACATACCCTGCCCCCTCCTCAACAATCGTCTTAATCAACGCCTCCTCCGGCTGCTGACGAAAGTACATGCCCGTCGCATAGCACGCGACCTCATCTCGTAGCCGTCCTCCCATCAACTCCGAAACAGAAACACCTAGCAACTTGCCTTTCAAATCCAGCAGCGCCATATCTAGTCCCGAAATCGCCCCCATCATCGGACCCTTCATCGCAAAATCAAGAGAGGCACGCCAGCAGTGTTGCCACAGTGCTTCATTTTTTAGGGGATCACCGCCCAATAGCAAGGGAGCGTAAAACGTGTCAATCGCACACTGCGTAATCGTTGCCGGTCCGTAGCACTCACCCCAACCCACGGCACCCGAATCATCTACCACTTCTACTAACAGATTGCTCCGCGTCTCATAATGCCATTGTGAAAATCCAAACGACTCTTCAAGCTTATGTTCCAGACGATAGGTACGGATAGCCTCAATCATCTCTGCCTAAAACCCTTTCAATGTCGACGCATACGCCATTACAACCGTAGCCAGAATAATCACACCCACACCAACTAGCATAATTTTAAAAGGTCCAGGAACCCCTTTCCACTCACCCGTAATCATGCCAGCAATATTACTGACAATAAGTGAAAGGCCTAACATCGTTGGCCAGCAGATCATCGTTCCAATTTCTCCCATCAACGCAACTCCCTGCCCATAAGTACCCAACGCTGCAAACCAGAGAATACCCGCTATAATCGACCACTTTAACGCTGCAAACATTCCCGATGTTTTGAACGAATTGAACGATTTATTTTTAACTAGCAGTATCAGCGCATAACCGGCATTCATCAAATATGCCCCCGCAAGAACAACCACCCAGCGAGCTAAAGCCGTATTACGCTCCAACGCACCAGCCTCCTGAGCTAACTTGCCAATTTCAAGCGTGTTATCAAACCCAACCGCAAGAAAAGCCGATAGGATTCCGCAGACTGCCGCAATGATGAGCCCTTTTTTAAACGCGGCTCCTTTTTGAATACCTTGAATCTCCTGCCCACCTTCTGCCAAAAGCTTATCGCGCTTTAATCCGGCAATCGTAACGATAACAACTGCGATGGCCAACAAAACCAATCCTATAATAATATAAGGAATACTCGCCTCATTAATGGAATTAAAACGTAGAAAAAAGGGAATCAACGCGCCCGCAATTGAACAGAGTCCCATCACAATTCCATAGGTAAGTGACATACCGATATAGCCCACCGATACCCCAAACATAATCCCACCTACTCCCCACACAAATCCCATCACCGCCCCACCGACCACCTCGTTTACTGGAGCCTGCGCCAATACGCTTCCCAAATCCGGAACAACTAGAAAGGCCCAGATAAGCGGAAAAATAACCATCGCCACTGTCGCATGTACAATCCACCATGCCTCCCAGGCCAGCGGCTTCACAAACTTCATTCCCAAACCAAACGTGCCCTGAAATATGCTTGCAAGGATCACGATCATTATCGGCAGTAAAAATTCACTCATAATTTCCTCCTGTAGTTACATTAATTCATCTAACCAACAGCTTCATCAATCTCAGTTTAAAAGGTAAAAAATACTGTTATAATCTCTTCCAATCAACTGACAAAACTTACAGGTACAATACCTGATTATGGTAGGCAGCATGCCAACCAACTAAAATCTTCCTGTCATGATATAACTGAATCTTTTCAAGGCAATGCCTTGAAATAGGGAAGCCTTTCGATAGGCACATCTATTTCAATCGTTTTCTCCCCCATATATACTTGGCCGTCATCCGCCATCCATTTGCCGGCCGGAAGTTTTACGTTGCGAGACCGTGCGCCTTTCTCAACCACCGGAGCAACGATAATATCATTACCGAGTACAAACTGATCAATTACGGTTTCATATCCACCATCCGGAAAGGCAAGTGCCATTGGTTTTACAATAGGCTCTCCTGTTTTAGAGGCTTCTCGCGCAAGGTTCAAAATGTAGTCGCCCATCTCAAGATGCAAATGAGCCATCTTTAAGCAAATCTGCTGATTCTCTTTGGAAAGAATCCGCCACGGCGCAACCGAAAACTGCATCATCGGCATCAAGGCATGAACTTGAGCTGAACGCACCACTAACTCTTCATCTAAATTAGCAGACGCATCTAAAAAACTACCATACTCTCCCCCACCGATCATATCAGGGCACGTGTACGCATATCCCATTACACTCTGTGACATCTGATCCGGAATCAATTTACGTAAATCCTTCCAATCATGTCCCTTATCCCGCAACCGCTGTGCAAGCGGCAGGCCTGCCATTTTCCACGATGCTCTATATTCATTCAGAGGATAGTTTAAGCCAAACTCAGCAAAAAACTGCGTGTGGTCATTCGGAGTGATATCCCGCTGCCACGAGACTACGCCTTCGGTGTAGAAGCGCGCATCACCAGCATCAAACTTGAACCCGTCGACCCCATACTCTTCGATCAAATAATCTAACTCTTTTTTAAACCATGCCTGCGCCTTTGGATTACTTAGGTCAAGACAGGCGCTAGCACCGTTCCACCAGCGAATGACTGCCGCCTTATTCTTTGTATTCGCCCATAAAATATTCTGTGTCTTCTGCGGATCAAGAACAAGAAGACCTTCTTCGGCAAGCTGTCTAAAATCAGCAGAATCCGCTGAAACAAATGGACACATCCACATCATCACCTTAAAGCCCATCGCATGCAATCGGTCGATCATTCCTTTTGGATCTTTAAAACGCCGTGGCGAAAACTCCCATGTGCCATAATCCTCTTGCCAGTTATCATCAATCATCAAAACGCCCGGTGGATAGCCATTAGCAATGATCGCCTCTGCATAAGCTAAGATATCCTCTTCATTCTGGTCATACATCAACTCAATCCATGTATTGTACTGCGGATGCGTGAAAAGTAACTCATCTGGAATACGACCATCAGAAGGAAAATATGTTTCTGAAACATACGTATATGCCTCTGCTAAATTTGAGCCTGCCTTACCAGAATCAATCGTTCCCTCGCGGGTGGTGACAGTAATTGATCCCTTATCAAAGGTATACTTAATCGGTTGTTCACTCCAAACATACCTTCCTTTACTCGATAGTAATAACGGTTGCGCCTGATTACCCTTGTTATCACCCCACATATCATACGACAGCTTGCTTGACGCGTCGTATGGCATTTCATAGCCCCGCGAACTAAGACCACCCCACCAGTACTCTCCCTCAAGCACTTTCAATTCAAGCGTATCCGCACAAGCCGAATACAGCCAGCTGAACGAAGCGAATAAACACATACTAACACATTTTTTCATATTCATATCCTTTCTCATTAAAATGACTTGTTTTCATAATCTGACGGATTAACCCAGCCTGTATGTTCTGCCGTGAAATCTCCTTGCATAAATCGCTCATAAAAATTCCACCCATGATCAACCGAATAGCCATACGATTCAAATACCGCGCCGTTTCCAAAAACTCGCGGATCATTCTGCTCGCGTAGCATCTTCAACATCCGCTCCCGCATTTCACTCTTTAATGTTGCGTAACCCTCATCCTCTGCCAGATTTTCCAAACAGTATCGATCTACTGAAATGTCAAAAAACTCTTCATGAACAAGTCGTTTGCCAAAAGAGAGTTGCCAATAGGAGTCTTCGATACCGCCTCGTCTCTGCTCTAGTATTTCCGTTTTAGTCGCTCCGCCATCACAATCGAGATACCCAAGCTCAGGATTACCTGCAGGCCAACGATCAAGTTCATAATTATAGAGATACAGAAGCCCTTTTCCCACGATACCCCTGATGGGATAACCCGCATTATTCGGGCGACTATAATCATGACGTTCTTTACCTATTAGCACTACATCCCGATCGGGATTCACTTGGCCTGCTTTATCCGAATAGAAAATATCAGTTAAGCTTCTACCAGGTGATGGAAGCATGCCCGATTGCTCAAAGGGTATTTTCGCCAACTCAAGAAATGTTGCCGCAAAATCGATAAAACTGACCATATCATCCACCGATCGGCCGGGATGTTGAATGCCGGTTGGCCACATGATAGCTAGTGGCATGTGGCTTGCATATTCATATTCCTGCGCCTTGCAACGTGGAAATGGCATACCATTATCAGATGTCATTAATATCAACGTATTATCGAGCAAACCCCGATCCTCTAACATTTCAATCATCATTCCCAAATGCCGATCTGCGTGTTCAATTTCTAACCCATAGTCCAGCATATCATTACGAACTGTCTCTGTATCCGGCCAAAAAGCTGGCACCTGCTTGATCGCAGATAATTCTTTTCCATTTTTTACACCACTTCCATATTCATAGCGCCGATGTGGCTCACGAGCTCCAAACCAGAAAAACCACTCTTTCCCCTTCGATGCGTCTAAAAAATCGGCAAAATTAGCCGCATAATTCTCACTAGATATCCCCTTCGCAATGACCGGTTCTTTGTACTTTGTCCACGAAGTCCCGATCAATTCTCTAGGCTTTCCATTTAGCATTCCCGGATCCCCAGGCCCCCACCCTTTTCCCGTTTTGCCCGTCATGTATCCCGCTTCCCGCAAAACCTCGGGAAAGGTCTTAAATTTTGCAGGAAATACAACCACATGGTTAGCAGCTTCCTCCAGTTGCCACGAATTACGCCCAGTCAAAATACTCGACCTTGAAGGCGCACACTTTGCATTCGGTGTATAGGCATTCATAAACAAGATGCCTTCGGAAGCCAGACGATCAAATGCCGGTGTCTCTACCCACTCACAACCGTACGAACTCATATGAGCCCATGAAGCATCATCCATGATACAAAATAAAATATTTGGACGATCCCCATGAACCTCCACAAAGATGATACCCAACCAGATTAATAAACCTGTAATCTTTAAATTCACACCTTGTTTTCGCTCTTGTAGATTCCTAAATACATCATACTTACCCTTGCGGTGAAGCAGGTTCTCGCTCTGTTGGAATTAATGCTTTTAGACGTGCTTTAACCGACGCATACGCATCATTGTCCGCCAAATTTTTCCATTCCATGGGGTCTGTTTTATGATCATAAAGCTCTTCTATTCCCTGCTCTAAAAATACGATATAACTATATCGTCCATCATAGATTCGATGTCCGCCATAATTATAATCCGTAAGCGTCGGGGTATTCCACTTCATATCTGGATCTCTTACCAACGGTGCAAAACTACGCCCTTCATTCTCTGGGTTTACTGGCAAGTTACACAAATCAAGCAGCGTAGGATATATATCAATCAAATTCACAATACCATCACAGCGTTTTTTCTTCGGTGTAACCCCCGGCACTTTAATCATCAGTGGCACTCGACAAGATTCTTGCCATAATTGTGTTTTTCCATATTTTTGCTTCTCACCTAAATGCCAACCATGATCTCCCCAAAGGATAACAATCGTATTGTTGGCATACGGACTTTTCTCCAAGCCATCCAACAAAACTCCGAGGCATTCATCCACAAACGTGATAGTCGCCAAATACGCTTGCACTGCTTCCTTATGGCGGCCCGCCCGTTCGACTCGCTTCCATGTGCCATGCGGTTTCACAGGTTTTCCATACTTATTTAAAATATCTTCAAGATCATTTTGAATAGTCGCCGGAAGAACAATCTCGTCTAAGGGATACATATCAAAATACTTTTGCGGAACATACCAGGGCAGATGAGGTTTCAAAAATCCGAGCGCCATAAAAAATGGCTTTTCGAATGTGCGAGTATGAAACTGCTCAACAGCCCATGAAGCCGTCAGATAATCCTTCATCAGCGTTTCATCATTTCCAACCGTCGGCGCCCAATCAAAGCCAATTGAATGGTATGAGCGGTCTCCTTTTGCCGGTGGCAATCCATTCAACGGACGTTTCTTACCAGCTGGACTTACACCACCGCTTTCATGCACCCATTCATCAAACGCCCACTCACCATGATCAATACTTCCACGATCTTTCTTATTATTTCCCAATGGATGTTTATGAAAAATTTTACCACGAGAAAGCGTATGGTATCCATGTGCACTAAAATATTGCGGTAACGTTAAAAGATTTTTTGCCTTCACAGCTTTTCGTAAATTATTTTTATTTCCATACACGCCTGTCGAATGCGGATATTTTCCAGTTAACAGAGAAGATCGAGAGGGACCACATACCGTGGAAGAAGCATGCGCATCAAACATAACCATACCGCCATTGGCATGAAAACGGTCCAGGTTTGGCGTCTTAACTTGACCATTCCCCCCAAAACAACCAATCCAATCATTCAAATCATCTATCGCAATAAATAGAACATTCGGCCGCTCCGCTGCACCTGCAACTAAACCTAATATCAGTAATAAAAAAATAGATTTTAGCTTCATTCTTGGGATATTACATTACCGCTTAATACGCATCTAACTTATTCTTTTACGAATTAACGGGCAGTATCTAAACAGATATCTCTTCATTGATAAGCCCCTTTATCAACCTACACACAACCTTTCTCTCTATCCCTTCAAACCTAGAGAGAAATATCATCCACCCTTCCTATACACTGCTTCGTTTTAACGACACGTACAAAACTTAATAACGCCTCGTTAGGAGCTGAAAACGTTATATCATAGCCAAAGCCCATAGCCGGAG
Organism: uncultured Kiritimatiellaceae bacterium; assembly: GCA_964014015.1. Taxonomy (GTDB): domain Bacteria; phylum Verrucomicrobiota; class Kiritimatiellia; order Kiritimatiellales; family Pontiellaceae; genus Pontiella. The sequence continues at coordinate 27,669 of CAXGYR010000005.1, read as the reverse complement.
CGATAAGATCACTAATCATGAAGGTAGCCGTTTTAAGTTTACCATCCTTCACCAATGAAATTGATCGCTCCTGTGAACCTTTTAATCCCATGTAATGGAGCGTTAATGTTCCCGCCGTTTGATCCAAATAACTGACTTTCACAGCAACTGATGTGGGGCTTTTTCCAATAAAACGGTCATCAATAGCAAAACCAAAATGCTGCCCTCTCTTTGCCATATGATCAATATCGTGACGCGTCATCCATAGACCAAGTGGCTTATTGCTGATCGCCTCAACGGGTATAGTCTCAAAACCTAACGTATCCCGCTGGTATAACCACCGCTCAAAATTTTTCAACTCCGGATACTTTTTTAAGTAAGATGTATTAAGGTAGCACCAAATGTCCGGCGTGTCTTCAACGGTTCTTCCCAGCTGCTGAGCAACCCATGGCAATAATTGCGGTATTAATGTATCTTTGTTATGCACATATGAACACCGCATTTGAACCAGTCGTAAATTGGACATGAAATAACGATACGGAAAACTGTCCACGTTCGTACCAAAGCGAAAACCGCGCTGCGCGGTTGCCCAAGCCTCTTCATATTCCTCGTTCACTTCTCCATTAAAAGCCCCGCTACTGATTACGGATGCACGTTCATCCACGTACAGATAACCATCTGAATCAACCTGTTGCCCGATGTATGTATCAGGAATGGTATATAGATACTTTTCCACAAAACCGCGTCGAACTCCAAAGCCTTTTCTAAAACCATATTCACTCGGTCCACCCATAAAGATTTTATGTTCAACACCGGTAGCAGCCTTAGCCCATGCATCAAGTCGCTCTTTAACATGTTGCGGCTCATTGGCTGGGTCCATTCCCAGAGGGCCAACCCCTTCATCTCCCAATGAATGAGAAGCATATCCCACATACATCGCTTCAACCGTTTTCATTTGAGGAATACCCGACTGGCGCAGAGAATTAATTAGTTTTATATAGTAACGGTGAAAAACAGGGTCTGCTGGGTCATACGATCTCCACTGTCCAGTCGTAGACTCTTTTGTGTTTGCTGTGGAGATATTTTTACCTTCCAGCCAGCGAGGAGCATGCCCCTTGGTTATATCTTCGTTATAAGAATATGTATGAGCCAAAATACGAATAATAATTTTCTGATCATATGCCTCACACTGTTTGATACGTTCTAGCAAAGGCTTCCAATTAATCTGTCCTTCAACGGGTTCAAGCTCTCGCCAAAAAACCCACTGCACAAAAACCGGATTAACTGGATAAGCTGGTTTCAATCGAGGGACTTTCCCCAGTCCTATCTCACGTTCCATCCCAATAATGCCCCTCGAGCTGGGGATAACGGCAGCAGGTAGTGACCAATCCCACCCCTCTATAATATGATCAGAATCAATCCACTGCTGCGGAATAATTTCTTCATTACACGCCTTATGATATTCCGGCCAGTAGGAGTAGTTAGCTAATATTTCAGTGCATAACGATAGTGCCGAAAACCCAATCAGAACAACGCTTGTACGTTTCATACGAAAACCGACCCATAACTTACATTAAAAGTTCATATTTTAAGATGAGACCTACAGTTTCAGTTAAAATAAAGCAACACTTCAGATTCGGTACTGCCATCCTTTTATAGAACAAACAGCACATCTAGATTATCTAATTAATCTGCCTCGATCCGAATAAATCGACGCAGGATATTTGTGGTACTATAGTGATTTGAAACAGTTGTATAATCTCCCCCACTAATCCCTAGTGTGCGCGTATCCCACCTATTAGTTTGCCAGGTGCCGCCCACTAAATTCGTCGTATCCAACAGACGATACACTATATCACTATCCAACTGATGAACAGGATGAACGACCGTGAATAAAGCGTCGTCAGTCCGAATTCGAACCGATCCAGTATGTTCTGCATTAGTTGGATTGCCATTGAATACATACTCATCCCAATTAGAAACACCATCCTGGTCATAATCTTGCTGCCCATTAGAAAGGTCAACTCCTCCCCATAATTCAGACCAAATCTCGTAATAGGACTGAAAGTCTGAAGATTTGATCTCAATTTCATCCACCTCTGCTTTTGCCATTCCGACCCGAGGCGGATTGTTGCCTCCAAGCCTATCTTCACGTAAATACAACTGAACATACGTTGAATCACCAAAAAAATCATTCCATTGCAAATTATCCCAACTACCTGAAACTTGATTAGGCAAGCTGGAAACCCCTGAAAAAGCAATATCCCATCCATTTGTGGAGTTCATCGTTAACACAAATGAAAATCCATCTGCCAATTCACTTGCCGATACAGTTGTGTCTTCCCATAACCATTCCGAAGTCAAACCATCCGATACAGTTAATGCTATTCGACAATTGTTTTCTCCATTACCAACTAACAATGAGACTCCCTGCGGTGGAGGTTGATTATCACGATGATAAATTTGCGGTTCTGCAGAAGCATTTGAACGGAGGTTGAATACAAAAGGACGAAGATACCAGTGAGACTGAGCCAAACCCTCTACAACCACTCGACAATCAAATTCATCAATATCAACTACATTAAATGCCGATTTACTGAGCATAGAAATCCATGGAAAATTGTCTGTAGCATCAGTTAAATCTAAAACTCCAAGATCCGATGCTTCGTAGATCTGTAATCCGTTTCCGGATTCATTACTCTTGTATACATTAAATCCACCTATCACATCTGTATTAGAACTAAGTGTTATATCACCATCTCCAAACTCATCACGGAATAGAACTGTCGGAGCAGGATCACGAAAATCAATTGCTAAGCTACTATCTATCGCACCTTGAACTTCTATAACTGCATTAGAAACAAATGCTTCATCCATAATCTTAAAAGTACAATTTGAAATATCATCCCTATCACCATGAGATAAAGCACGACCGCTGAAACTGACAGAAATAACATGATCATCTATACGTGTCATTACAGGAATTAATCCTAATGGAACAGATTCTAAATATATATGAGTGCCACTCACAACATCATCAGAAAAACGCCCCCCCATTAATACCAGCTCAATGCTCTCAGAAATAGTGCCATCATTAGATGAACTCTCTATAACTTTATTTGTTGATAACAACAGAGAAGGTGTTCCTATAAAATTCATTCCAGATACATAATCATTAGTATTAAATATACTTATATCCTCAATCAAATCCCCCCCTATCGTAACCTTATCAAACGTGAAGTTACTCAAGGGTGCTAAGGCTGTACCCCATAGTGTTTCAGGATCACCAATAGTAGAATAAGCTGCAATATCTATCTCTCTAAACAAAATTCCGCTAATCACTCCCTCATCACGAGACTTCTCATAATTTGGACTCAACTGCCAAGGAGCTCCCGATGATATGCCAAATGTCGACCGAGTTGGAAGCGGATCACTAACTCTAATATTTTGGAAAATAATATTAGAGCCACCATCACCAGCTCCCTCACCCCGTAAATTGAAAACATGGCCACCCTTATTCTGATAAAAGACCGATCGATTATATATAACGTCGCAATCTTCAACCAAAATATCATTTCCATGGTCACCACCAATAGGACTCAACACAAAAGATGAACCATTGGCATCTGTCCACAACACTACCCGCCTAATTCCTCGACCATTAACATAGAGACAATCATCCTGAGTACGAATAAAACAATCCTCAATTAGTGTATTTCCAAACGGATTTATCCCATCTCCATTCGATCTCCAAGTAAATATTTTAACCCAACGAATATCAGTGGGCTGATCGGGTTGATACCCATTTATTAACATCAATGTATGCATTGCTGAGTCGGCAATTGTAATTCCCTCAACCGTTGTATTTCGCGCACCTACAATTTCAATAGGCCTATATTTCCAGTCGTCTGAATCTGGCGCGGGTGGTGTATCATCATGCGGGTGTGGATGGCGTTCACCAGAGAGCGTTCCATGCCCAAAAATTCGAATGTTATGACCATCATTCCAATCCTTATTATTATTCATCGCACCATATACAATTGCATCACCAGGAATATAATAACTCTTATCAGCGCGAACTCGAAACATTCGACCTATCTCATGTATCCCCGGCAAAAAAGCGAGAACATCCCAATTTCCATCGGAAGGAGGCATCTCACCTGGTGAAATCCAAAGAACATTATCATCGTTAAGTGCAGGTTTTTCTTCTAAGAACGGATTTGCAAAAACCGTAACCGTATGGATTGGAGGCCCTCCATAAAATGCATTAGACCCCCATCCATCTGGTTGAATCCGACCTGTCTCCTGAGCATCCATCTGCCCATTAATGTCCACTGTAAAGAGTGCCGGCTGATCCAAGCGCACATACGCTTTTCCGTTCACTACCTCGCAAGCATCAACGGCATGCGATGGATGAACCACCGCTGTCAATATCGGAGCGCCATCAACCTTCGAAATTTCAACCTCAACAGGAACACTATTTGACATCTCAAAATTAATGTAACTGTTACTCCAGTCTGTAAGCCATTTATAATAAGTATTAGTCTCGCCACCCTGCTTACAAGTTGTAATAAATGCAAACGGATCTAACCAAGTCGACGAACCTACCGTCCTCACTTTAAATGTATAATGCTCTGATGGAGCCAAGCCCGGAACAGCAGGATAGACATGAATACCATCATTACTTGCTTCGCTTATGAATCCTGAAAGACAAAAGATACTAGCAATAATTAATAGAAATCTTTTCATCAATATATCGTTAAAATGGTTGTGCCCAATAGGACACAACCACCATTCCTCTTATCTAATAACGCTCGTATTTATTAGTTTGTCGATTCTATCTCCAACTTAATAAACTGAACAGCATGACCGTCCATTTCATAGTTGTTGGTAACCGTCATATATTGACCGTCTACTGGACCTTGATCCTGAGAAGAGTAACTGTTTGTTCCATGTGATCCAAATACGAGATCCGTCGTATCGAGTAAGCGATACAATACACTATCATCATCTGCCAGTTTTGTGTAGGTCACGCTAAACGTTGAACCCTCTTTCTGAATTGATGTCTTCCCCGTATCTCCCGAATCATTTGGATCACTGTTTAATGCATATTCAGCAAGGTTACTTAATTGGTCTCCATCATCATCATCAGCAATCCCACCTACTAAGTTATGTGTAGCTGAGAAAACATCATATCCAGAAGGGGCAGAGGCTAGATCATATGACCATGCAGTTGTATATTGCGGAATATGATATTCTTTCACATACAAAGCACTCGTACCCGCCTGATTCGTAACCGCATAATCCCATTCATCCGAGACCATATTAGTTAAGCCACCCGAATACGTGATGTGACCTGCTTCAACCAATGTTTGAATATTCGTAGCTTGATTCCATTTCCAATGAAAAATACCGCCATCTATATGGATTACTGCATCATCATCATGAAATTCTATGCGACCCTGAGTAGGAGCATTGAACCATGATTGGTTAACTTTCAATGTGCCCCCCTCAAATACGTTAATCACGGCACTACCAGCTTGATTATTCTTATCCATCGATATACCGCTGGTGTGGACTTCACCGCCATTGTAAATATTTAAGATTGCATTACCCGGCCCTGATCCAAGCAGAATTCTGTTATCAGTTCCTTGAGTAACTAGCAAAGCATTACTGACATTCACGTTGCCATCAGCGGAGCCAGCTCCTACTCTAAAATAACTGTTATTTGAGTAAATCCCTCCTATCATGCTCACTGTACCCGTTGCATTCGCATTCCAACCCCCAATCATTGACTCATTGTTGACTGTTAACACACCATCATTTATTTCAACAATGCCGTTCCGGTATTGAGTTTCACCAGCCCATCGACCTACATTCAGATTAGTCTCAATATTCACTACTCCCCCATCAACGGAAAGCAACCCTACACCTGTCATTCCACCATTGCCTAAGGTAACCGTATCAGCAACATTGAGTTGACCCCCCGTTACAACCGATACTTTAGCTGTGTTATTATGCACAACATCTAACGAAAAAGCTTCAACCACTACATTAGAAGGTATCGTCAGTACATTAACCTCACCGCCAAGTCTATTTGTAACTGTATCAATGCTTGTGGGAACTGTTCCGGAATCCCAGTTGCTGGCTGTAGTGTAGAGACCATCACCGCTGGTATTAACGAAACTACTTGATGTCGCTCCATCGGTATCATTAGTGTAATAGGTAGGTCCCGTCGGCGGAGGCGGGGGCAGCTCTGGATTTGTATTGTATGCCCAAAGTGTTGTATACGTCGGCACAACTTCATCATAATCTGCGTACAGTATGCTTTCTCCATTCGTCCAACTAGCTTCCCACGTTTCAGTTAGCATATTGGTCATACCATTTGTCCACGTAATAGAGCCTGCATTAACTAAATTGGTAATATTTTCCAGCATGTCCCATTTCCATTCAAGCTGTCCGCCTGCAACATTAATAACACCATTACTTTCAACCCTGATAGCAGCAGTATAGGAATCTAAAACTTGTACCGAACCACCTAAAATGTTTAGAGCACCCCCGCTGCCATCCTGACGATTAATGTCAATACGCTTAGTTACAATGGATCCTCCTGTAAGGTTTACCGTACCACCGCCATCTGATTGATAGGCGATATGAAGATGATCCCAATTTTTGTTAGTCATAACCAATGAGCCACCGCTTATGTTGACTTCACCGGGTGAATACCGTCCAACATAAAGAGTTCCTACATCTGCCACGCCACCTGATATATTAAGCGTGTTCATTGCTGTAGAACCATTCTGGTTTTGACCCATAAATAAATTGTTAGAGACTATCAAGCTTCCCGAATTGAGTGTGATACTACTTGCTCCTGTTGCTGAAGGACTCATAGCAACCGTATTATCAATCACTACCTCTCCGCCATCAATCGTCAACAAACCACCTCCTGAGCCAAATGTTCCCATTTTTAAATCTCTATAAATGTGCAATGAACCATTCTCCACTACAGACAGGGCAGCTGTAAGGTTATGTGTTAGATGAACATCGTTCGCTTCAGCAGACCCATTTACCTCGATTGTAATCTCTGGTCTCTTTACATGCTTAACTATATCGCTAGATGTTGGCACTCCAACAAGAGCTGTTCCGCCTGTATCAGCCCAGTTTGCAGCGTTACTCCAAGAATAATCAGAACTATCCAAATTCCAGTAGAACTTATCAATTGCCTGACTACTTAGGCTAACAGTGATTATAGACAGCATAATCAATAGTTTTTTTATCATTATTTATCCTTCCCTTTTGCTATACATAAAGCTGGCTATTATTTTTATATTGGACATGCATACAATTGTCTTTTTTTTCTGTAAATAAAAAAAATTGGAATTTGAGGTGTTTTAAGTGGTCAATAGCGAAAAATAAAATGTATGAGCATTGAGCCGATGCAATTAACGATATATCAGCTGTTCGCTATTAATCAAAAACTCCGCCCGCACCGCATTGTTGGTAGAATTTTATGCTGGTACCGATAGAGAATGTCTGAATTCTTACTCTTCGCTAACAGGTCGCACTCAGCAGAGCTACAAGTTACTACTTATCTAAGCGAATAACACGAACAAATGATAGTGTTGGTTCACATTCAAGCCCCTCAAAAACAATGTCATACTCCAAATTTTTAGCAGAGAATTCGACATTGTATAAGAAAAACGTAGCAGTCTTCAGAGCGCCCGTTTCCCTCAAAACAAATGAACGCTCTTGATCACCAGCTCGCACTCGAACAGTACCACTACCCTCATCAAAATAGGTTACCTTAACCGCCACATCAACCGGCCTATTCCCACACCAACGATCATCAATTGCCAATCCAATCCGCTGACCCTTACGAGCGATATAGTCATAATATTTACCGTTCTCGACCATCCACATCTCAATAGCATGATCAATCCGAACTGCTGGCACTGTTTCAAACCCCGATGTATCCCGCTGATATAGCCAACGCTCAAAATTCTTAACGGCCCCTGATGAACGAATGTAGCTTTCTCGCAATGCACACCAAATATCCGGTGTATTCTCCACCGTACGCCCTACACTCTGCCCCACCCAAACCATCTGTTCCGGCAACACTGAAAATGAGTTATAAAGCACATAATTGCAGCGCATCTGCAGCAACCGTAAATTAGATGTAAAATAACGATACACAAAACTATCGGTATTCGGCCCAAATCGGAAATTAGATTTCGATGTAGCCCATGACTCTTCATACTCCTCGTTTTCCTCTCCATGAAAAGCAGAATTTCTCAAAATAGAAGCTGACTCATCAACCCATAGATAACCCGCCTCATCCAACTGCTGACCAATCGACTCATCCGGTATGTGATACAAAAACATTTCCACAAAACCTCGCCGAATACCAAATCCCAAGTTGAGTCCGTAATCGGACAATCCTCCCATAAAAACTTTATGCTCAACGCCCTCGAAGGCACCAGCCCAAGCATTCAACCGCTCAATTACGTGCGGCACATCGTCTGGATTAACTCCATGAGGTCCAATTCCTTCATCTCCATAAGAGGGCGATGCATACCCAAGAAATGCACCCTGTAATCGATCCATTTGCGGAATGCCAGATGCTCCCAATGCATGAATCAATTTTAAATATCGTTTATGAAAAGCAGGTGACGCAACATCATAATTGACTATCTCCCGATGAGGCTTCCAGTGCTCAGTTCGGTAGGGAATGTCATATGAATCCAACCATTCTGGAGCAAAGATTGTTGCCGAACAAAGAATACGCAACACCACGTGATACCCCATCTTTTCAGCCTCTTCAATCCGTTCACGTAACAGATCAAATCTATAAACCCCTTCGACCGGTTCTAACTCTTTCCAACGTATCCAGAGTGTAACGGTCTGATTCATGGGTAGATTCAGTGGCTCTAGAAATGCGGTCAAATCTTTATGCAAATTGTTGCAACGCTGAATCGCCATTAATCCGTTGCTCGCCGGCATCACACTCGGCGGCAATGACCAATCCCATCCATCAATCACATCCTCTTCAGCTCGCCATACTTGCGGACGAATCTCCTGAAGCGGTGTTTTTTGATAAGCGGGCCAATGCGGCCATTTATCAGAAGAATCTTCCGAAGCTATTGACGAAACACATACGGATAGAAAAATTACAACAATTCTCATCATGAACCCCGCGTAAACCAAATTTTATCAGTCCAGTGTCACACCTTGTAAAAGCACCATATCACCCGAATCAAGTCCAGCTCTTAGCGTATAAGTACCCTCCTCATAAACCGGAGCTTGAAACGTGTCTCCTTTGACACGATAGCAATAGATTAACTCGTCTGTCGTATCATCCGTCAACTCCACCACTGCATTCACATAGGGAAGTTTCACCTCTTTCAAATATCCAACTACATTGCGAGCATCGTTATCTGCGACATTATACGTCAAAGGCCAACCCGGATATTGCGCTTTATCACCCGCATGAACATCTGCAAATCGCGGCCAACATTCAAAAACAATACGGCCACTCTCCTTTGCAAAACGAACAATTCCATATCCATCGCCCCGCTGTTCACGCACATTTCGATCTCCCGGATTTGCATAGGCAAGCATCGTAATCTTATTGCCCAATCCATCTTCATAATCGCCGACCCACGGAAGCACACTATCAATTGGTTCACCCCCTCCCGGCAACTCTTTCTCCGGATGCCACCAACGACCATAAACCGTGTTCACGATTGCAGGTGACGTAAAAGCAAGCGGTCCATCCCTAAAATCATCTACCCCATGCTTCACTGCAACCGCTAAATGCTGATCACCACATAAATGCGTAGCACGCGCACGTCGTAATGCACGAACCGCTTTGTTTCGGCCCGTCTGTGGCCACCCATTACAATCCAGATCAGCCAACAACCGCTTCGCATCCTGGTTGCCATGCACATGAACCGCGCCGCAAAAAGCAGTTTGCGATAATGCCACTTTCATGGAAGCACCTCGCCAATCCCGAGTCCAACTATTCAGAAAAGCCAACTGACGCTCTCCTAGTAACGATAATCCCGGCAAATCCACCGCTGCTCGATCATATACCGGATCATTTATATGATCCGGACGTGGTCCCATAGCTGGAATATTTCCCATCGGAGCCGACTTAAATTTACGATCCTCTAAAATAGCAAAGCTAATTCCACCCAGCGTTAAATCCGTATAATACACCCCGATACCCTGCTTGACCGGTGTTGAATCAAACGGGTCCGGCAAATGCCAACACTGCTGCCGCTCTACCATATTCACAAACGATGCCGGAAACATATATCCGCCATCCGCTGCCCCTGATAAACCCGCCGACACTTTACCGCTCTCACCCCACAAATTACCATGCCCAATATCATGATCATCTGTAATACAAACCGTTGGACGATCTTTCATCACTTCAGCAAACTGAACTCCAAACTGCAGCCATCCATACGTAGCTTCATCATGCGTATAGTTCTGATCACCCGCAAAAAAAAGCAGATCCGGATTGTGATACTTCAAGGCCGCCACCGATGCCAAGCGTGTTTCAAACTCATCATCCTTCGGTGAGTTACACGACAACACCCCCACCACTATTTCATCTTTATCAATAGGATCTTTCCGGATAAGTCCCTCAAAAGAAGAGAGATCACCCAAGCGTAACCGATACCGCACATCTCGTGACGAATCCCAATTCTCTACCCGAAAATGTACTGACCAGCCCGGATATAAAACCGGTACTGTCTCAACGGCCTGCCACGCACCCATTTTCATAAACTCAAGCGTCACAGACTTTGGCTCGTCCGGTAGCAACGGAAAACACTGCCCTGTAATTTTTAACACACCAGCATCATGCGTATAGAGCGCAAATGCCATAGCCTCCGAACGATCAATAGCGTTAAACCACTTCACCGCCAGTTTTTCATACCGTTGCCATGAGTTAGTGAAAACAGCATTCCACCATTCACCTACAGCACTGTTATCAGAACTCTTTGCCCATTTTGTCTGATCACCAAACGGCATCGAATTCATGTAATCTATTTCAGCATAACTTCCACACGAAATCAGTATTGCCCCTAAAACAATTCGAATAAAACGCATTCAACTACTCCTCAAATTTAACAAACAAAACCCCGTTTGGTTCCAGCACTACCGTTGAGCCAAAAAAACGATCAACATTTTTCCAGATATCTTTTATTTTATATGAAGCATCCTCTAATCCTAACCGCGCTGGTTGCAACTCAACTGAAACTGATTCATTCAAACGGTTAAACAGCCCAATCCAACCCTCTTTATTCGTACCTCTTCTATTCACACGCCATGTCTCCAGTCCCATCTCATCTACAATCAACGAACCCATTATACCATTCTGATTACAAGCCAGCATATCAGGATCAGTAATCAGGTTGAGAGAAAAATCATCCAGTGTAGGCAAGTCTCCACCCATCATTAGAGGGGATGCTGCTAACGCACGCATCGAAATAAATGTTTCCATTTGCGGCTTTGTCAACTGGCAGTTCCGATGCACCCCCTTGCCCGACAGTGCAATATCTCCCTTATCTAAAACGGATTTTTCGTTGTTCTTACTTGGCGGTGACATTAACTGGAGCTGCCCAAAAGGGATCATATCCATATCAATCCAAAATCCGGGCTGCTCTTTCCCCTGCCATTTTCTCCAAGCAATAAAACACTCATCAATATACTGCTGCTCATCCCAGACATCTTTTGTTACACGCAACATGTTTGCCATTCTGAAAAAATCAATAGCTTCGGGATCAACCTCTCCTCCTGGAGATAAACTGAGCATCATTGGCCTTCCCGTCTTGGCAATTGCTTTCGAAACCGCCTCCACCTCATCAGGATGCGGCACAATGTCATCATACTTAATCATGTCCACGCCCATATCAGCTATATGCTGAATCAACCCATCATACCATTCCTGAGCACCAGGCTTAGACATGTCAACAGCATAACAATAATGGCACCAGGAACAATTTTCCGTTGGATCAGTATTAGCAATATCGCCTGCCCGAAATGGGGTTCCTTTAATAGGTAGATTTAGCTCCACCGCCTTGCGCGGAATTCCACGCATCAGATGGACACCAAACTTTAGTCCTAGCTCATGGCAGCGCTCGGCAATCGGCTTTAGTCCGGACGGAAAATAGACTTCAGAAGGTAAGAAATATCCAAATTCATTAATACGAATATCCCTTGCGTGCTTTTCCGCAGGGTAGATTGTTCCTTCCTGCAGTTTGTATTCACCAAACCAACCATTATCGATAACGAAGTACTCGTATCCATGCGGTTTAAGTTTTTCTGCCATCGCCTCAAGGTTCTTATATGCGGCCTTCTCATGAAGATATACGCCATAACTATCAAAACTGTTCCATCCCATTGGCGGCGTCTGTGCCAATGGCTCTATCGAAGGCGTGCTCATGCCCAGTGAAGTTCCAACCAAATAGCATGCCAAATACATCACGACTCTATTTTTTTTCATCATTATCTCCAAACTTTGTTGACTGTATAACAGCTCGATAAAACGATCATTTCTGACTACCGTCTGGCCGGGAAGTTATACTTCTCAACCGGAGAAACCGTCCGGGCACTTTTGATTAACATGTCTAATTCAGCCACTACATCGGGATGCTGCTGAGCAATATTATTTTGCTCCCCCGGATCCGTAGACAAATCGTACAGCTCTAAGGTTGAATTCGCATCAATAGAAACATCATATCTCACACCTTTCCATGTTCCTTTACGAATAGCCAACCGGCCTTTTTTTTCATGAAACTCCCAATAAAGATAATCGTGTTCAGCTTGCCCCTTACGATTTAGCAAAGTCGGAAGAAAAGAAATTCCATCCACATCCTCTGGTGCAGATGCTCCCGTCATTTCAGCCACGGTAGGCATCACATCCCAAAATGCAGAAAGGTGATCCGTCTGCGTTCCACGCTTGATCTTACCCGGCCACCAAGCAATCATCGGCACCTTAATACCGCCTTCATAGAGATCTCGCTTGAATCCACGCAATGAGCCATTTGAATTAAAATAGTTAGGATTATGCCCCCCCTCCTGATGAGGTCCATTGTCAGATGTAAAGACAATCAAGGTATTATCATCAATACCCAGTTCTTTCAAATAGGCTGTTATATCCCCTACATATTCATCAATCATATGCACCATAGCCGCAAAAGCGGCATGTGCCTCGGATTGTGATCCATAAGAATATTTTCGAAAATCAGGACCATCATCCGTTCCTTCATAAGCACTTTCCGGCAAATATTTACCCCGATATTTCTCCATGTATTCCTCTGGTGCAAACATCTCTGCATGCGGCTGAATAACTGCATAATAACAGAAAAAAGGACGATCCTGATTGTCCTCAATAAATTGCATCACTTCAGCATGAATAAGCGTTGGCGCATACTCTTCGGTTTCCATACCAAAATTACCCCAAAGCATTTCCCGCTGGTTATCATTCCAAATAAAATAAGGGTAATAATGGTGAGCATGACGTTGGCAATTATACCCATAAAAACGATCAAAACCCATCTTAAGAGGTTCACTTGGTGACCCTGGAGCCCCCAGACCCCATTTGCCGAATAAACCCGTAGTGTAACCAGCTTGCTGAAGCATATGTGCCATCGTAAATGTATCCGCGGGCATCGACTTCTGACCCTCCGGTTTAACTTCATAATTCCCTCTAACCACCGCATGTCCCGTATGCTTACCCGTCATAAGTGAACACCGCGAAGGAGCACAAACCGTTGACCCTGAATAGTGCTGTGTAAACTTCATACCTTCGGCAGCCAAACGATCAATATGAGGTGTTTTAAAAAAAGTCTGCCCGTTACAACTCAAGTCACCATAACCTAGATCATCCGTTAATATATAGATGATATTAGGCAAGCGTTCAGCATGAGAAAAACAGACCAAACCAGTACAAACTAATAAACATGAGAAAAGACGCATTCATACCTCCAGGTTATACGACTGAGTAGAAAATATAAGTTACATTTGAAGCATGGTATATATAAACAAAAATCTAAACACGCAAGTAAGATCAGACATTCATATACCTTAATCCCTTAATACAATATCCTTAATTTTCTCGTCCAATTTACAACCATCTTATCTTGCATTGCTCTGCAGAAGTTCAATTTGATACCCCCCTGTAAGCGACTTGTAGAACTTGCATGTGCAATAACTATCGCTGGAGATCAAGACCCTTCAACTTGGAGAGAGCCTCCATATAATAATAGTCAGCATATACTAGTCCCACATGGCGGTGCTCATGATGATAAGCTCGTGTACAGTGCGTGAGGATGTTGTCGCGTTCCCTGCTGTAATCGCACCGCCTTTTATCCAAGGCCTTGAGTATTTTCAGAGCTACCTGCAGGCAGGAATCCCGTTCCGCTGCTTCCCCGTTTCTGGCCAGCTCGATAAAACCGCATGCGGCAATGGCGGCAGCGGAAGAATCCTCTAGAGCCAGTTGGGCGGGCTGCTGAAAATCAACAGGTATCAAGCCACTCTCCGGAATATGATCCATAAAATAACCACCCACGCATCGAGCAGTATCAAGGTATTTACGTTCATCGGTACAAAGGTAGCTAATCATGAAACCATATAAAGCCCATGCTTGGCCTCGCGTCCAGGCTGAGCCATCCGCATATCCCTGCCCCACATGCGTACTTACTTTCTTCCCACTCTCGGGATTAAACTCAACAATATGTTCGCAGGATCCATCAACACGGATAAAATTTTCCCTGATAGTATCCGCGTGCATCATGGCAATTTGTTTGAAGCGCGGGTCGCTGGTTTCCTCCGAAGCCCAATACAGCAGCGGAATGTTGAGCATAGAGTCAATGATCGCCCAGCCGCGAGTATCCTTCCCATCCGCTAGATCGTTCCAAGCACGGATAAAACGACCGACGGGATTGAAGCGGCTTGCCAGCAATTGTGCAGCATGAATCCCACGTTCGCGGGAATTGGGATTACCCGTCAAGCTATAACCGGCCACCGCTGAAGTCAACCACATGAAGCCTACATCATGGTGCAAACCGCTGACCCTATTAAAACAATCGTCCAGCCACTCTTCGGTTTTCCGGGCAATGTTCGCATACGTTTTTTCACCCGTTTCATGATACATAAGCCAAAGCATGCCCGCCCAAAAACCGTTCGTCCACCACAGCAGGCCATCGCTGCCATTAAGTCCCCCATTCCGCATATTGTCATGATCTTTATCAATCGTTATATAGGGAATTTTGTCCGAAGATTTTTCGCTGAGCCACGCCATCTTTGCACGTACCTTCGCAATAGTATTTTCAACCCAACGACGATCTTCCTTTTGTAACATGTTAATCCTGCCGTTCTATGAAGGACTCAACTCAGCATAAGGCAGCACCCACTTCTCCAAGACAGACCCCGCTTCACTGATCAGACGAAACGTTACCTCTGGTTTTTGAACCGTCGTATCGAATGTGAATTCGCCGAAAGCAATGAAGCCTATTCCATCATAACCGAAGAGCTGCTCCGGGCAGTTTTGAACCAGCCCAGGCGGACCCGGAACACCGCCGAGGGTTGCAGGTTCAAACTCATAGAAATTGAATCCAGAGGGACGGGGAATACGAAAGGCGCGTGCACCATGGCGGTCACCACTCATCAACATAACACCGCCTATCTTTTCCTTCTCGATAAGGCTGAAGATCTCCTCCCGCGCCTCGGTATCCCAGCTACCCCAAGTATCCTTAGCCTTACTAACATAGTCGCTCCACATGGTGCCGCTACTGATTAGCTTAAACGGTGCTGTGGAATTCTTCAGCGTCTCCTTTAACCACTTCATTTGCGGCTCTCCAAGATAGGAACCATATTCATGCCGACGCTGGTTATCCCGACAGGAACGGGTATCTAGCATGATAACTTCAACGGGTCCGATCCGCGTGTTAAACCAGACACCTTCCCTGCCGTCCTCAGCGGAGGGATTGTTCCAGTTCTGCCGCCACACCGCTCGAACCATGCTGCGGTCAGCCGCGGTAAACCCTTCGGGAATACCACTGAGATCGTCATTAAAATAGTCGTGATCATCCCAGCTCGTATAGAGCGGCAGATTCATTGCCAGTTTTTTCCACGCAGTAGAAACATCTCGCAGTTGATAATCGGCCCGGTGCATGTTGATCCGGTTTTCGCGGTCATCTACGGCTATGTCGCCCAGTAGAAGCATAGCGGACGGTTTGCGTTTTAGAATTTCTCTAACCAGATTGGGGTTATGGAGACCAATTTTGTGAAAGCATGATCCAAAGGCAATACGGAACACTCCTTTGCCATCAGCGACTGGAGCCGTTGTAAAGCCACCCTCTGCAACCACCTGTTTTTTTAGTAAAATCATATAAGTGTACGCGCTGCCCGGCTTCAGCCCCGAGATCTCAATTTTCTGCGCAACACCTGGCTGAACCTTCTTTATCCAAATTGATTTTTTGCCAACCTTGATAGTCAGTGGCTCGGTCGAGGCCGGACGCAGCCACATCGCAACTCCATCCGTCCGCAGATCGCCAAGCATCGGCCCCCCCATCAACGGTAGACCGTGATCACGGGCCGCTTTCACTATCGATGGATCGGAAAAGTCAGCAGTAGGATTGCCAGCGAAAATCGCCCGAGCATCCAGATAGAATGCCCGTATGTTTTCCGGCAAAGAGCCATAACTATCGAGCAACTGGGTATCGATCTCTACATTTCCGATATGGGCTTGTGCAAGCGTGACGTTGACATGTCGCTTGATGGTTTCCGCCCAACCCCGCATGCCAGCCAGTCCGACTCCCAGCAACGCAAGAAACGGGCGGCGGTCTAGGGAGGAATGACATATTTTCATAAATGTACCTATAGCTTTTCTTCAATGATCAGGCGAATAAACTGCTTGCTCTCCACTTCGGTAGAAATACGGTTGGTGACATAACTAACTCCGTTAGATGCAGAACTAAGTCCGGAGACATAATAGTGATCGTTGGTCCAACCGAGCGCATCGGTAAGTTCGGTGTTGGTTTCGAGATAATAAACCAGATCATCCGCCACACCGTTACTAGGATAAACATACATAAACCAGTTTGTTCCACCTGTCAGCGTTATTTCATGGGTCGGCGCAATCCCATGCTTGAGCGAATTGGTAGGGTCGCCGCCTAAGCCCCATTCGTAGAGGTTACTGTAGCGGTCTTCGTCCGGATCAGCGCTGTATTCCGCATTGTTACCTGAAAGATTATACGACTGCGCCCACTGCTCATACGGTGTGGGAGACGAAGATGATGGAGCTACCGTAGTGACAGCCGCCCAGGTTTTTCCAATCCGGAGTTCATCGAAGGTAATCGCATCGCCATCGGTACCGCTGCGCTTTGTCAGGGTGACATGGGTTGGCAGATACGTGCCAGAACTCACATCGCCAACCAGTACCGGCGTATTGGATTCTTCCGAACCAAGCTGAGGGTCCATGAAGAGCCAAGCTTTATCTGACGCGCCAAAATCCACTTTCCAGACAAAGAAGTGCGTGTCGGTATCGGCGGTTCCCATGGTGACCGCAGTCTGCGCGGCAAAGCGGGCGTTAAACAGCCCTCCTTCTACGCGTATAGCCAGTTGGCCCCAATCCTGAAAGGCTGCTTCACCAAAATCAACACGGGCTTCAGATGCGAGATTATCGAGCTTCAACATAAAGCTGATATAGCGGATATTTCCCGGCTCACCTAAACCAAGTACGCTGTTATCGAGCTCTCGCGATGCTTTACCTGTGTATCCGCGGAAAACGCTATTACCACTGGTGCTCACACTGTCTGTTCCATCGCTGTATGAAAGACTTGCACCCGGCGTATTACCCATCTCAAACTTTCCGGTTTCATGTATCCATGATCCCGAAAATCCAACCATTGTTGGATTTTGTCCCGAGGCCAAGCGATATCGACCGTCTGTCTCGGTGCCTGGGTTATTAATATATTCGCCCTCCGCGTTACTATCGCCGGCAACAAAGCCATCGTAGCTGAGCAGATCCTCATCAGGTTCTGCAATAGGTTCCACATCCTCCAACAACACGACATCGTCCCAGCTTTCACCAATCCGGATTTCATCAAACGTTACCTTATCGCCATCGGTGCCCGAGCGTTTGCTTAAAGTGATGTGTGTTGGAGCGTAGGTTCCGGCACTTACAGTAGCAACCAATACGGGTGTATTAGATGCTTCAGAACTAAGAACCGGATCCATATAAAGCTCGGCTTTTTCAGAATTTCCAAAGTCTACTTTCCAGACAAAGAAGTGCGTATTGGTATCGGTAGCCCCCATGGATACGGCTGACTGTCCGGCAAATCTGGCGTTGAACTGTCCGTTTTCTGCGCGAATTCCAAGTTGCCCCCAATCTAGGAATGGCGCCTCACCGAAATCGATCCGAGCTTCGGATGCGGCGTTATCGAGCTTCATCATAAAACTAAAATACCGAACCGTTCCCGAGTTTCCTAACCCGAGACCAGCAACATCAAGCGCTCGGGTAGACTGCCCGGTGTAAGCGCGAAACACGGCATGGCCGGAGTTGGTTAGTGCGTAGGATCCATCGCTGTAAGCCAGACTTTCTTCTGGCGTGGAACCCATTTCGAACGATCCGGTGGCGTGCGCCCACGATTGGAGGAAACCGGGAGTCGTTGGATTCTGTCCATCTGTTAAACGATATCGACCATCGGTCTGGGTACCTGGATTGGCAATATATTCACCTGCGCTGTTATCCGTACCAGCAACAAAACCATCGTACGATGATACCTGGGCAGCGAGTTGCACCAGAAACGTATTACTAGTAGCAAGCGCATCAATACCTGCATCCTGCGCCACCGTGGTAAAACGGTAGGTGCCGGGAAGATCGCCTGAATCTGGCTGCCATGCAATCAATCCATCGCTGCCAATGGAAGCCCCAGCAGGAGCCTCAGTGAGCTGATAGGTAATAGACGAATCGACAACGGCATAGTCGGCGGCGTTAGTAATGGTAATAAGGGATACGCTATTGAATTCGCGATCCTGTTGTATGGGTAGGTTGGGTGCGGGACTCTGCTTCAGCGCACACAGATCCATGAAGACATAACCGCTGGCTGATGTATTGCTTTTCTCCAGCGTCAGCGTGGCAGTTGAACTGGTGTTGGTGAACCAGATATCGAGCGCCGTCCAATTAGTGGAAGAGGTGCTCTCCGATATCGCCGAACCACCATGACCGGTTATCCTGAACACGGCTGTCTCACCCGGCTCGGCTTTCGCCCAGGCGGTGGCAACATAGCGCATGCCCGGCTCCAAACCCGATACAGTCTGGGCAATAGAATCAACGGCAGGTCCCAGCCGAGCGCTGTAGAAACCATTCCGAGAGAAACTGTTTTCATAGGTTGAGCTTTCGTTGTGAAGAGCCATAGTCTGGGCGCCGCCTTTAATCCAAGGCGATTGGCCATATTCGAACGAACCGTTCTCCACCCGGTTGCGATTTTTGAGAAGACTCAGGTCGGGCAACACCAGCAGTTGGCTCGCGGGCGGGCTTGCAAAATCGTGGCCGGTTTTAAACATGGCTTCCCCGTATTCGAGGGCTCCGATATCGGGCGCCATGCCCTCAAACCCTTCCGTGACACCGGATATGGCAATGCCCCGGTCGCGGGCGGGCGATTGAGCAGTTAGTTGGAAATTATGCTGCGATTCGTCGACGTAGAGCGGATCGTCTACAAGTGGATCAAGGTTACGAAAACTGTATGGATTGCGTTCAACGGGTTCGCCGGAATCTTCCGTCTGGTTGGCACAGGTTGCCAGATTATTAACTATCTCGGAACCATCGGGACGATCCGAATCTAAGCTTGGAATAAAGCCGAGTCTTGAATAACGAACGGCATAACGCGATGTGTTAAAAAAGGTATTGTTGTATACGAGATGATGAAACGAGCTGTTGAGCTTCAGGCCGTTCATAAGGTTGCTGTAAAATATGTTTCGCTGGATGATGTAGCCTGAGGTGCCGGCATCAAAATAGACCGCATGGCTCTGGTTTTCGGATTCACTGAAGTTATCGTGGAAAACATTATACTGTATCACTGTATTCTGACCGTCGGTATAGTTATTATACATAAGGCCGCAGTCGCGCTGCGCCCAACAGCCGTTAAAGACATGGTTGTATTGGAATACACCGCCCTCCATCTCAAGCCGCACAAGCGTGCCGGGACTATCGGAAATCGTGTTGTGGCTGACGATATGCCCATCCCCCATCGCCTTAAACATACGGTGGGTAAACATGTAGCCGCCGTCATGGACATAGTTGTTGATCAACCGCCCATTGCTAGACAATTCCAAATTGAGAAGAGCGGCTGAGGAAAAAGCAATTTCACAATCGGTTACTTCGTTATTGCTTCCGCGCAGATAGATGCCCTTGGCCCGCTCTGCAGCGTCGTGGGCAACATAGTGACACGTTAACCTGCGTAGCTTGATACCATTCGAAAGTTTGGCACTAATTCGGCAGCCTTTTAGGTTCAACCCGCCAATAATGATGTTGTTACGGTTATCGAGATTGAATCCCAGCTCACGTGCCTTAACCTCCACCGACAACGTTTCCGGATTGACGCCGCCGGGTGCCTGCAAATAAAGCTCCCCGGCCGATTCGTCATACCACCACTCGTTATCCGTATCGAGCAGTGCGCGGGTTCCGAAGAGATAAAAAAGATCATCCGTCTGTGCCGTCCATTGCGTGCTACCGGGTCGCGGCGCGTCATAGCCAATCGTCTTGCTGCTGGGCGAATAGCTACGAACCGGTTGAACATAGTTGTTCCATTGCAAGCCCGGCGAAATCCAAAGCGAGGCGCCATCAAGGTCGGTGCTGCTGGAAAACGGGAAGTCGTTGTTAGTCAGATAGTTTATGTTTCCGTTCGCGCTTTGCGAGCCGCTTGAAGTAGGACGCGCGGTAGTGAAATAGGTAAGGCTGTTGGTGTTGTTCGGCCAGCGGGCTTCATACGCCATGGCGTCTTCCACAAAAACTTGGTTCATGCTTCCCATAGCCAGTGAAACCGATGCCTTGTAGACGCCTCCCGAGTCTACCGACCAGCTGTCTGTTACTCGATCCAGACCAGAGATCAAAACCGATTCTCCGTTGTAGTTGGTGAAGGTGATCGGCGCTGACGACCATCCAGAGACGGCTGGTGTTACGGTTTCCCGATAAGTTCCACCACGGATGAAACAAGTGTCGCCAGGAGCCATCTCCGACGCCGCCTGTTGAATGGTTTTAAAAGGCGCTCCTAAAGAGAGGCCATCGTTGAGCGAATCGTTACCGTTTGTTGCCACATAATAGGTAGCCGCCGAAGCGCTACCAAAATAAAAGCAAGCCACAACAACCGTTGTGGCTCTTACTAATCCCATATGCTTGCTCATAGATCTCCTCTTTCTCTCTGCATTCCATCAGCCACAAGAAATGAAGGCCTTAAACAACGTTGGAATATTACAATATCAACCGCCGAATACCAGCTACTGCAACACCAAATGACACCATCAGCCCCAGTGTTGCCGGTTCTGGAATGGTGGTTACATCATCCCATGTTTCACCGATACGGACTTCATCAAACGTAACATTATCGCCATCGGATCCAGATCTTTTTGTAAGCGTGATATGCGTTGGATCATACGTGCCCAAGGCTACCGTTCCAACCGGTGTTGCTGTGTTGGCCGCCTCAGAGCTGAGCACCGGATCTACATAAAGATAGGCTTTTTGTGTGGTGCCCACATCTACTTTCCAGACAAACAAGTGTGTATCGGTATCCGTAGCCCCCATGGCAACGGTTGATTGTCCGGCAAACTTAGCATTGAACTGCCCGCCTTCCACGCGGATGCCAAGCTGTCCCCAATCCTGGAATGCCGCCTCGCCGAAATCAATTCGTGCTTCAGCGCTGGCCGTTTCAAGCCGCATCAAAAAACTGACATAGCGAACCGATCCAGCAGAGCCTAACCCTAGAACGCCATTATTAAGCGCCCGTGACGATGAGCCTTGGAAACCACGGAAAACGGTGTTGCCACTGGTGGCTAAACTGTCTGTTCCATCACTGTACGAAAGGCTTGAACTTGGCGAACTGCCCATCTCAAACTTTCCGGTTGCGTGCGACCATGATCCTGAAAAACCCGTAACTGTCGGATTTTGTCCTGAGGCCAACCGATAGCGACCATCTGTCTCGGTGCCTGGGTTGGCAATGTACTCGCCCTCCGCGTTACTGTCGCCCGCCACAAAACCATCATATCCAAGTAACGCCGCTTGTGTTGTAGCGGTGGCTACAATCAGCACACCTGCTACGAGTCCTAAAACAATTCGCATTCTGTTATTTTTCATATCGAATTCTTTCCTTTTTTAACGTTTAGGGTGCTTCTTCGATGACCAACCGGATAAATTGCGCACTCTCTACCTCAGTCGACACGCGATTGGTCACATAATTAAAGCCGCCCACACTTGGACTCGTTCCAGTAACTTCATAATGAGCATTGGTCCAATCCGGAGCAAAGATGAGGTTCGTATCCGTTTCGAGATAGTATACGAGATCTGTAGCCAGCGCATTGCGCGGGTAGACATATACAAGCCAGTTGGTGCCGCTATCCGACGCCATGGTATGTGTTAATGGCACACCTTGGTCCAACGCATCCGTGGGATCTCCACCAAGCCCCCATTCGTAGAGATTACTCAGGTTATCTCCATCCGGATTAGCCGAATAAAGTGCATTGGTTCCAGATAAGCTGAACTGCAGCGCCCACTGCTCATATGGCGTAACCACGGGCGTTGTCTCGGTAACCGTGGTAACCGCCGACCAAGTTTTGCCGATACGGATCTCATCGATGGTAACCGCTTCGCCGTCGGATCCAGTTCTTTTCGACAGCGTAACATGCGTTGGTGCATATGTACCCGCATTAACCGATCCCACTAAGACCGGCGTGTTGGTCGCTTCTACACTAAGTACCGGATCCATATAGAGGTACGCTTTTTGCGAACTACCCGATTCAATTTTCCAAACGAAAAAGTGCGTATCGGTATCCGTAGCCCCCATGGTAACGGTTGATTGTCCGGCAAACTTAGCATTGAACTGCCCGCCTTCCACGCGGATGCCAAGCTGTCCCCAATCCTGAAAGGCCGCTTCGCCGAAATCGACTCGAGCTTCTACGCTGTCTGTCTCAAGCTGCATCATAAAACTGACGTAGCGTGTCGTTCCAGATTCACCCAACCGCAACAAGTCATTATCTAGCGCCCGAGACGATTGTCCGGTTGCTGAGCGTGATACCGCGTTTCCGCTGTTGCTAACGCTGTGTGATCCATCGTTATATTCAAGGCTTGCAACGGGCGACAAGCCCAACTCAAAACTGCCGGTTTTGTTTGTCCAAGAACCCGTGTAACCAGCAAGAACGGGATTTTGTCCGTCGGTCAAACGATATCGGTCATCGGTCTGGGTACCCGGATTGGCAATATATTCCCCAACAGCCTGGTTGGTGCCCGCCAAAAATCCATCGTAACTGAGCAAGTCTGACTCAGGTTCCGCGCTATCGGATACCACTACATCTTCCCAGCTTTCACCAATACGAACCTCATCGAACGTAACATCATCACCGTTTGATCCATTTCTTTTGGTCAGCGTGATGTGCGTTGGATCATATGTACCTAAGGCTACTGTTCCTATCAACGTGCCCGAGTTAACTCCTTCCGAGCTAAGCACTGGGTCCATGTAAAGGTAAGCCTTTTGTGTGGTACCCACCTCTACTTTCCAAACAAATAAGTGTGTATCGGTATCCACGGGACCCAAGGTGACCGCAGTCTGTCCTGCAAACCTAGCTAGGAAATTTCCCCCTTCAACACGAATGCCAAGCTGCCCCCAGTCCTGGAAAGCCGCTTCGCCAAAATCGATCCGGGCTTCGGTGTTCGTGGTTTCAAGCTGCATCATAAAGCTGACATAGCGAACCGTTCCTGCAGCTCCCAATTCCAGAACCGTATTATCAAGCGCCCGCGACGACGAGCCTTCGTATCCGCGGAAAACAGTATTACCCGTATTAGTCACGCTAGCCGTTCCATCGCTGTATGCGAGGCTTACACCTGGTGAACTGCCCATCTCAAACTTTCCAGTTTTATGCGACCAGGACCCCGAAAAACCGGAGACCACCGGAGCTTGCCCATCGGCCAAACGATACCGTCCGTCGGTCTCTGATCCTGGGTTGGCAATGTACTCGCCCTCTGCGTTACTGTCGCCGGCCACAAAGCCATCATACCCCAACAGGGCAGCATTTGCCGAAAGCAGAAAGTTACTCGCAAAAACTGTTGTTAACAGAATCAATATTCTATTTATGCTATACTTATTCATTATAAATACCCTTCCTTTTATTTTTTGATGACTAGCAATACGCAAGAGTAACCCAGGCTAATCAAATTATACTTATGCATCAATATACTAGGTTTAAAAGCAAACGCAGAGTTAAGTCAACATCTATCGAATAAAAATTTTTTTTAAGTCAATTTATTGACTATTTCAAAATCTTGACATACAACAACCTCATAAAGATTCGTAATTAACAAAAAACATACCAAACAACGCGAAATTTTAGTCAATTCAAATTTACTTAAGCTTGAATAAATTGACGTTTTTACTACGTTCAACATATTCATCATACCCGCACGGTGCGTGAATCTAAGGAAAAGATAGGAACTCAATATGAAAAAGTTACGCCAAAAAGATATCGCAGAACTAGCGGGGGTCTCGCCAAGTACCGTATCGTTGCTCCTAAAAGATCCCAACACCAACAGGGTATCTGCCGAAACACGCGATCGCATTTTCGAAATCATTAGAAGTAGCCGCTATTCTGGTGGCGCCCGACTGAGCCAAGGCGATATTGCCTGTGCAGTTCCAAAAAAATATTCAACCAAACAATCGGATATCGAAGATTTTTTCTACGGCAATCTACTGCTTACCGCCGAGCATACCGCGCAGCGCTTCGGATATGCCGTTCAGTTGCGTAGTTATAGCAACTATGAAGAACTGGCCCCGCTTGCCCGTGATCCGGGCATTGCCGGCATAATCAGCATCAACTCATCACGTCTGGCCGAAGAATTTCGCTCGAGCAAGCCTGTCGTAGCCGTAAACACCGTCTACACCTCGGCCTGCGACGTGGTAAAATCGAATCACCGCGGAAGCGCCCGCGATCAGGTTGCTTTGATGGTGCGTAATGGACATAAACGCATCGCCTATTTTGTCGTCGAATTTCCACCCCTACAAGCGGAAGGCCCTCAGGAACACCACGAAGGAGAAACCGAACGGTTTGCCGGCTATTGCGAAGGCCTCTATCAGCACAATATCCCAATCCGGCCCGAATACTGCAGCAGGGAAACCCTTCCCGAATTCACCATGGAGCTAGAAAAGACCGCCACGCGCGCGCTCGACTATTTCATGGGGCTACCCGAACCACCCACCGCCATCATTGCATACAACGACCTGTTTGCTATTTTTCTGATGAAGGCCGCCTACAAGCGGGGGCTACGCATTCCCGACGACCTGAGCATTTCCGGAAATGACAATATGGAAATGGGTCGCTATTCCACCCCGGCGCTCACCACCGCCGAACAGGATCGCGCCGCGCTGGGACAGGTAGCAGTCGAACGTCTCATACAGCGCATCGAGAACCACACCCAATCCTCGCCGCAAATCATCTCCATCCCGCTCAAACTTATCGAGCGCGAAAGCGTCGGCCCAGCACCCGCTGTATAGCGCGTACCCAGCTGTTGGAAACCATTAATTCGATTCGTAGAGTGAGTCCGGCTTTCAGTCGTAGACCGGCGAGCTTCCCCACCAATCCTGCCCCGGAAGCCAATCAGCCTGTAGACAAGATTCGGCGCTGGTTTCGAGTTTTTCCATCCAGCTAGTGCGTTTGTTTTTCAGCCGCGCATCAAAGCGTTCCTTTGAGTAGCGATTGTCGAAAACAGGTAGTATTGCTCCGCTTTCCGCCAGCAGGGAATCGAGCCGCGCTCTTAACCGGTCCGTTATTTCCGGATGTACAGCTGCCAGATCCTGTTGCTCCCCGATATCGTTTTTGAGGTTATAAAGCTCATTGCGCCCATCTTCGTGATAGAAAATAAGCTTCCAATCTCCTCGCCGTATAATGGATGAAGGTTCCCCGCCCTGATTACCATAGTGAGGGTAATGCCAGAAAAGATCCCGATCCGGAATGCTCTTACCCTGAAGTAACTTAACCAGGCTGATCCCGTCAATATGCTGCTCCGGTAGAAATGGGATTCCCGTCAGTTCCAACAAGGTCGGATAAAAATCCATTCCGATAACCGGGACTTCCGAACGGGAACCGGCCGGAGTCATCCCAGGAACATGAATAATGAACGGCTCCCGAATACCGCCCTCCCACTGCCGACCTTTGCCACCGCGATACGGCAACAAACTGGTTGAATACGAATCTCCAGAGGAAACACCTCCATTATCGGAAGTAAATACCACTACCGTGTTTTGATCCAAACCAGCCTCTTTGAGCTTTTCGAGCACGATTCCCACGGCGTCATCGAGCATTTCCATCATACCCGCATAGACAGGATTGTCTTGCACCTGCCGTACCGGAAGACGGCGGTCAAATGCAAATCTCGTTGCGGCACCCGTAAGACCCATAGTCTCTGCCTTGTTTCTATATTTTTTCCACAGCGGCTTCGTGGTCTGTATCGGTGCGTGAACCGAATAAAAAGAGAGAAATGCAAAGAAGGGTTTATCTCCAACCGACCCGATAAATTCCGCGGTTTCCCGCGCCAATCGCAGCGTCAGCGCCTCCCCCTCGGGCCCGCTTTCAAGGCGAGGATTTTCCCAAGGAGCGAAAAACCCGCCTTGCGGTGATCCGACCGACCACCCACCTTTATTGATCATAAACCCATGGTCTTCCGGCCAAGAACCTTCGGCGCCCAAATGCCACTTACCGGCAAAGAATGTCACATATCCGGCATCTTGAAACGCCTCGGCAAGCGTCGTATCCGTATGCGGCAAGTTGCGTACATACTCAGCGTTCAAAAGCGGATCGCCTTTATCCCAGTCCAAGCCTGTTTTGTCTCCTATCCACTGCGTAATGCCATGCCGTGCCGGTGTTTTACCTAGCAAAATGCTAGCGCGCGAAGGGCTGCAGACCTGACTGGCCGCATAGCCTTGGTCAAAACTCATCCCAGCCTCGGCGAGCGCATCAATATTCGGTGTTTCATGCAACGTACTACCCGCATAGCCCAGATCGGTACAGCCCAGATCATCAACCAAAATAAACAGAACGTTACGCGGCGAAGAAGCCACGGCAACAAACACCGTACAAATTAGATAACAAACCATGCGCATTTTTCTATTCATACAACCACCTTGCTGTGAAAAAAATATGAACACACATAACCTTAAAAGAGTTCCGGCACAAGTGTAACCCGTTCACCCGCCGGGACATGAATCCGAACCGACCTGTTACGGTATGTCACCTGTACCTCCTCTGCGCTCCGCATGCCAGCATGAATGATCGCCTCAACCAGCTTACCGGCCTGCCATCGAACATCCACCCGATAATTTCCTCTAGCCCGCAGCCCCTTGATATATCCATCACGCCACTGCATGGGTAGCGCTGGCAACAACTTGATTTCGTTGTTATGGCTGTGTAGCAGCATTTCGG